>JAGAAJ010000146.1 GCA_017615355.1 Prevotella sp. | reverse complement strand
GCCGGTTTGTTTGCTGCCCTCCACCGTACTCATGGGCAGGCTGCCGTCGGTGGTGTACATCAGGATGGCACCGTCAGGAATCTCCACCTGGAAAGTGAAAGCATCATCAAATAGGCAGCTGCCTACACTCACCTTGGGAGCGTCCAGGCAGCTGTTGGCGAAATGCGCCGAGGCATTGCTCTTGCCGGGTGTGGCCTCTGCCGTCCATCCCCATTCCTCGCCGCCGTCGGTCGTGCGGGCGTAAGAGCATCGGCTCATGCTGGCAGGATAGTTCTGGCTCACCACCAGATTGCCCTGACGGTCGCTCAGGCAGATGGTGCCACCATCGCAGTCGAGCTTGAACGGAGCATGGGTAAGGAGAATGTCGTTGGAGCCCAGCCACAATACCTTATAACCCTTTGCCGGCACCTTGCCCACATTCGTCGGTAGCTTCCACATCGTCAGGTTGCTAGCATCGTCGCTCATATACATGCCGCCAAGGTCCACGGCTTCGTTACTGGGATTGTAAATCTCTATCCAACTGTCGAAATTCGTCGCGGGACTCATCACAACACCTGCGTTGCTCGCCATCAGTTCGTTGATGACCAAGGCAGCTGAAAGGATTGCTGTATACATATCGAGGTCTTTCTAGTTGATGCCTGTATTCGCCTGCAAATATACCACATTTTTATGTATTTTCCTGGCTCATTGCTGTTTTTCTATAGTGACAGTTATTAAATCCTGTTAAAAAGCGTGTGCGAACCATTAACATGTGCATGGCGACGACGTTATAATGACAGCATGACCACTCAAGAATACGAAGAGATAGCCCACAAGATGCGGCCCCGGTTGATGCAACTGGGGCTGTCGTTTTTCCAGGACGAGGAACAGGCGGCCGATGCGGTGCAGGAGGCGCTGCTCAGGTTATGGCTGTTGCGTGAACGGGTGAATGATACCAGTCATGCCAAGGCCCTGCTCGTCAAGATGACAAAGAACGTATGCGTGAGCGAGTGGCGCCATCAGCAGCGACAGGGATTGTTGACAGTAGAGCGCCTGGGCTTTGTGCTGGCGGAAGAGGCGCAGCCTATGTCTGAGGATGACAACGGGCGGCTCTTGCAACAGGCCATCGCCACACTCGCGCCAATGGAGCAGCGCCTGTTCCGTATGCGTCATGAGCTGGGTATGGACGTGACTCAGATAGCGGCCGCTACAGGATTGCTGCCGAGGTCTGTGAGTGCAGTAGTGAGCAAGGCACGCCACAAGATAGTAGAACAACTGAAGAAAGGAGGAGTCTTATGAACAAAGATACAGAGAGAAAACTGGATGAATTGCTGGCCAAAATGCCCCAGCGCGACTACGACCTCGATGCATGGCTTGACGAGGACGAGACGGAGGAGTTTAACCGTATCGTCAGTCAGCAGCCACGTACAAACACGGAGGGTATTCGGCCACGGACGAACACGGATTTACAAGAAGGCAAGAGAATGGTGTGGCAATGGGTGGCCGCTGCTGCCTGCCTCCTTATGATAATAGGTATAGGTGTGACGATGAAACTGACGGAAGAGGACAATACGCTGTCACAGCTATCGTTGACGCAGCCGCTCCCCGCCCCTCAAGGGGAGGGGTTAGGGGTGGGGTCTGTATCTTCAAAGACCTTGGCCCTTGAGGAAGAGAGAAAACCGTTGGTGGCAAAAGTGTCACCCGTTGTTGCGGATTTGAAATACGCAACTCAGGAGACGGGGGATTTTAAATCCCCCTCAACACAAGCGCCCGTACTTACCACTCGTCACTTATCGCTCACCTCCCATCACTCATCACTTCATGAAGACACGCTGGGCTCCGCCATCTGGCAACGGGAGGAGAACGTAGCGCTGGCCCTACAGATGCTGAGCGACTGCGAGCAGACCATCCAGCGCGAGGAGCAAGAGCTGCGCAACAACATCATCCGTGCCACCTTCAACGCCACGCCGCAGCCTGCTAAAGCACAACTGTTGCTGAACGACAACGGCGACTATATGGTGGTCGAAGACAACGGCCCCATCATCATAGAATTATAAACCTTCTAAATACAAACGACAATGAAGACAACAGCAAGATTAATCTTTATCGCCCTTATGGCATTGCCAACTGCCCTGAAGGCGCAGGAACCCGACATTCAGCATGTGTTCGACAAAATCATCAACACCAAGGGCGTCACCCACTCCGACACAAGATATGTGGAGCGCGATGAGGACGGCACATCCGCTGACGGCAGAATCATCGAATCAACCGTCATCTATGAAATCGGCGTAGGCCGTTATAACTTCGGCCTCTTCAACGAGCTGGAGGAAGCCTTCCAAAACGGCTACTTCCCCACCACGCCCACCACCGTCTATACTTGTTTCAATCCCATGGAAGGCAGTGCGCGCCAGCAGTGGTCCATCCTGACAAAGAGGGACGACTATATTCGCATCGGCCAGCACACCGGCTCCAGCTATGCCATCGTGGTAATGCCCGACGAAGACAATCCGAAGTTCCGCACCGTTTACGCAGCCGAATGGTGGGACACCGACGACCCCAACATCCGTCAAGGCAGGCTGGTGCGCTCATACGGCGAGAAGCCTGCCATGCAGGGCTACACGGCGAGGGCAGAATGGAAAGACATTCAGCCTTGGATTAAAGGCAGCGCAAAAATAGTAGATGTGGAGAAATATATGAACATGGCCGACAGCCTGCTGAAGATAAAGGTTCCTGCTTTTAGCGCAGACAGTCTAATGATGCTGAACATCCTCTCCCACCGCACCGATGCCACAAAAAATCCGCAGGAGTGGATGCGACAGGCCATCATCAATGCAACAAACTTGGATGGTACCGATTGGATGCGTCTTTTCGGCATGTTGACACAGAAGATGCTGGACCGAGCCGACAAGGAATCGCCTGAAGACTTAATAGTAGCAGCAGGCATCATTCTTGACCTGTGCAAGAATGCCGAAGACGTGGAAAAAGACGAGAAAGAAATATGTGTAGCCCGTCTGAGAGATGTAGCTAAACAGTTGCAGAGTCGCAGCCAGTACGTCTATGACCTTCTGATGCTTGGTGCCAAGAAGCTGGTTAAGAATAATTAACGGCCTCTACTGTCACATTTCTCTTATACTTGCGTTAATAAGAAGGAGACATCTTTCAACGATAGCAAATTGGAACAGAAATTCAATACAGCAGGATTAGGTACTGAGCTGGCAATGCTGCGGACGTTTTGCGAGCAGGAGGGCGAGGCCGTCACCTATGGCAAAGGCGAATTGCTGGAGCGCGAGGACGAGCCGGCACAATGGATTGCCTACGTGGAGAGCGGAGCCTTCAAATACATGACGAAAGGCATGAGTGACAATAGGATGCACCTCACGTGGTTCTCTTTCGAGGGCGAGTTCGTGGCCGACTATCCCCGTTTCCTCTATGGCCGGCTGGCGCAGTCCACCATCGAGGCGATGATGCCCAGCCGTGTGCTAAGGGTCAGCGGCCAACAACTGGAGCAGTTCTTTGACCAAAGTAAGGAAACGATGAGAATGCGTGCCCTCATTGGCGAGCACATCCTCTGCCAGTTTCATGAACGCTATCTCGACCTCCATTGCACCACTCCCCGCGAGCGTTACGACATGCTGATGCAGCGGTGCCCAGGAATCGTGAACGAGCTGCCGCTCAACGCCATTGCCTCATTCCTGAACATCACGCCCAAGACCATCTCGATGCTGCGTCGCGATATCACATTCGGCAGGTAACAGCCCTCTCTCACAAAAAAACTTTTACCTAAGTAAAGACTTTCACCCTCGGCGCCCACTTTTCAAGTTTTGCCGAGGGCTTTTTGTGTGATTCTACGTACCTTTGCCCCCATGAGTCTTGGGATTCGTCATGAGGAAACTCCGTAGTCTCATGCCACACTTCCATAAAGACTCTCTCGTTTCAAGAGCAGGCAGTTCCCGTCGTGATGACGGGGACTGCTTTTATTTGGCAAATAAACCCATTTCTTGCCGGTATCGGCAAAAAATAGTATCTTTGCAGCAGGGGCTTGAAGGAGTGGGGTCGTATAAATGGTTTCCTGACGGACGCCCGTCTAACTGCCCAAGACCAGTACAAGGTATTACTCAGCTATTTCAAGATTAGCGGATAGAACCCGCTCCCTGTGCAATTAGGATAGTTTAACATCTGATGGTGCAAGATTTCCGGCTTTCGTCGTTTCATCAGAAAGAAACAATAATAACAAAAAATGAAAAAGATGAAGATTTGGAAAGTCGCCCTAATAATGTTTACAACCGTCACGCTCGCCTCTTGCATTAGTGATGACAAGGATGACGCGCCAGTTTTGATTATTGACCCAGTTGAGGTTAACTTGGAAAAGCCAAAGGTAACAACGACGCTCAGTCTTTCCAATGCGCCCATCATTGATGGCTCCGATTCCACAGAGCCATTGAGGAACCTGCTGATGTGCCGACTGCTCGACATCGACTGCCAATGGCTACAGCGTTTACAGACCGATGGGACGTGGTGCGTCGTTCCGCAATGGCATTCCTTGAGTAACGAGGACAATAAAACTTTGCAACGCATCCTTCAGAACCGCAACACGCACGGCTCGTTTGTCAATTTGATTGACGGCGAAAACGACATCATCATCACAGCCCGAGACATCAGTCGCGATGAGCAGAAATATGCCGATGAGAAAGGCGTTCAGCTGCTCTCACGCCCTGTGGCAAAAGATGCTTTCGTGTTTATCGTCAACCCGAAGAATCCCGTTCGCAACCTCACGATAGAGCAGATTCAGAAGATTTATACGGGCGAAATACGCAATTGGAAAGAGGTAGGAGGCAACGATGCCACCATTAATCCTTACGTGCGCAATCCCAATTCCGGCAGTCAGGAGAAGATGGAAACCATTGTGATGGCCGGGCTGACGATGATTGACTGGCCCGAGATGGTTGGCTATGTGATGCTTGCCCCCTATTACCAATTGGCGAATGACGAAAACGGCATCGCCTACACACCTTTCTATTATTACGACACCATTGTGAACGACGACCGTACACAGGTCATCGGCGTTAATGGCATCGTGCCCAGCAAGCTGACCATTGAGAACAACAGCTATCCCTATGTGACCCATGTGATGGCCAGCGTCCGTGCCGACATTGACAAGTCGAGCACCGCCTATCAGCTGTTCTATCAGCTTGCTACGGGCCAGCACAACGGCATTGTGAAGGAAAGTGGATACATCGTGTATGGGCGTTAACATGCTGCTCGTTTCTTTATAGCAGCCCTTGTCAGAAAAAAAGAGGCTCTTTAGCAAAAAAAGGAGGCTCCTCAGCAAAAAAAGGAGGCTCCTCAGTAAATTTTGGAGCCTGCAAAATTTGTTAAACAGCCGAAACAACTCCGTCATACAAAACATTGCAGTTCAATGAGGACAAAAATCTTCAAAAATCAACCAAAAATGGAAATTTGGGACAAATTTTTGTAAGTTTTTCGTACATGATGCGCACAAATCAACAAAAAACTTCGACATAAAATAGATTTTTGTCTGATTTTTGAAGATTTTTGTCCATAAGAGAGGTTGACTGAGTTGTAACTTTTCCCCAAAAATCCTTTACTTAGGTAAAGATTTTTTATCCTTTAGAAAGTTTAACGACGCCAGATTCTGCAGATACGTGTGAATACCGTAATTTTGCAAGAAAATCAAACAAATAGAATAATGTATAGGAAATCCATCCTCATCCTCCTGCTCGCCCTCTTCGCAATGACGGGGCAGGCACAAGAGGCACGTATCGATACCATCGTGCCCAAGTTCTTAATCAACGGTTATTTCTTCCGTGATATGCCGAAACTTCCAGATGCCACGCCAACTATGACACGGCTAAAAGACAAGGAAGGAAATAGTGTAGTAGCCATCGGGCTCAACGTCGATTTGCCCAAGTCAGTCATCCGTCAGGCCATTCCGCGTGAGCAGGTTCACAACGCCGACCAGTTCCTGAACGGTGTCAACATGATGGCAACGATGCAGGAATTGACACAGGCGAAAGTCAAGGACGACGGCACATTCTACTCGCCCAAGGCTGGCGAACCATTCCCGCAGTTCAGCGAGAAGGATATGGACGGGCGCACATGGACGAACGACAGCATCCGTGGCCGCGTGATGGTGCTCAACCTGTGGTATTCCGGCTGTGGTCCCTGTCGCGCCGAGATGTCCGAACTTTCCACATGGAAGGAGCAGTTGCCCGACGTGATGTTCTTCTCAGCCACCTACCACGATGCCGAATTAGCCAAGAGAATCACCGACAAGCACCACTTCACATGGACACACCTTGTCGAGGCCAAGGACATGATGTCGTGGATTGGTACCGAGGGGTTCCCCTTCACCGTCGTGGTCGATAAGCAGGGCATCGTCCGCCATGCCGTCCACGGCACGAGCGAGGACAAACGTGCTGAACTGCTGGCAAAGATTAAGGAGGCTGACGCAGAATGAAACAACTAGGAAATGCTTTATTCCTACTCATCGCAATGATGTTATCCTCTTGCGGCAGTAGCGAACCTGAATGGGCTGATCCTGAGGCTCACGAAAAGACAGAGCAACTGCGGGCGCAATACACGCCGTTCATCATAGGCACTTGGCATATCGAGCGTATAGGCGATAAGCAGCGTGTATTCGAGCAACTGACATTCAACGCAGACGGAACGCTTAGCGGACGGCGCAAGTGGCAGGAACGGCAAGTCGTAACCATCGGTGGAGAGGAGCAATATACCGACTGGGAGGATATGTCCGACGAGAACGGTACCTTCACGGGAAATTGGTTGCTCCAATGGGAAAGGAACAATAGCGGCGCAGGCGAAAATCGTATATATCTCTATGCCCGATGGGACGATAGAG
>JAGAAJ010000145.1 GCA_017615355.1 Prevotella sp. | reverse complement strand
GGCTTAGCCTTGGCGCAAGCCTCCTTGTAAGCCATCTGGGCAGCGATCTCGAATGAGAGCTGGTCGGAGTCGACGGGGTGGAAGCCACCATCGACGACGGTCACCTTCAGCGAGTCGAGGGGATAGCCACCGAGGATACCATTCTTCATGGCTGCCTCGAAGCCCTTCTGGATGCTGGGGATGAACTCCTTGGGGATGTTGCCGCCCTTCACCTCGTTGACGAACTGCAGGCCGGGGTTGTTCTTCAGATCGTAATCCTCGTCGACAGGACCCACCTGCACGAGCATCTTGGCATACTTACCGCGACCACCCGACTGCTTCTTGTAGGTCTCGTCAATCTCGACGGTCTTGGTGATAGCCTCCTTGTAGTTCACCTGGGGCTTGCCCTGGTTGCACTCCACCTTGAACTCGCGCTTCAGACGGTCGATGATGATGTCGAGGTGCAGCTCACCCATACCCGAGATAATGGTCTGACCACTCTGCTCGTCGGTACGGACGGTGAATGTCGGGTCTTCCTCAGCCAGCTTAGCCAGACCATTGTCCAGCTTGGCGATGTCGGCCTGTGACTTCGGCTCCACAGCGATGGAGATCACGGTGTCGGGGAAGGTCATCGACTCGAGCACGATGGGCTTCTCCTCGTCGCAGAGGGTATCACCGGTGCGGATGTCCTTGAAGCCTACGCCTGCGCCGATGTCGCCAGCGTCGATGCTGTCCATAGGAATCTCCTTGTTGGAGTTCATCTGGAACAGACGGCTGATGCGCTCCTTCTTACCAGAGCGGGGATTGTAGACGTAAGAGCCGGCCTTCACGCTACCAGAGTAGACGCGGAAGAACACCAGACGGCCCATGTAGGGATCGGTGGCAATCTTGAAGGCGAGGGCTGCGGTGGCATCGTCCTCGCTGGGCTTGCGGTCTTCCTCCTCCTCGGTGTTGGGATTGGTACCCTTGACCACCTCCACGTCGACGGGAGCGGGCAGGAAAGCACACACATAGTCGAGCAGGGGCTGCACGCCCTTGTTCTTGTAGGACGAGCCGCAAAGCATCGGGGTGCACTCCATAGCGCAGGTACCCTTGCGGATGGCGGCGATAATCTCAGCCTCGGTGATAGAGGCGGGATCGTCGAAGTATTTCTCCATGAGGGCCTCGTCGTACTCAGCAGCGGTCTCGAGCAGCTTGTTGCGCCACTCGTCGCACTCGTCCTGCAGGTCGGCGGGGATCGGCTCGATGTCGTACTCGGCACCCATCGTCTCGTCATGCCACAGGATGGCCTTCATCTTGATGAGGTCGACCACACCCTTGAAGTTCTCCTCAGCGCCGATGGGCACCTGGATAACCACGGGGTTGGCTCCGAGGATGTCGCGCATCTGCTGCACGGTCTCGAAGAAGTCGGCACCCGAGCGGTCCATCTTGTTCACGTAACCGATACGGGGCACGTTGTACTTGTCGGCCTGACGCCAGACGGTCTCCGACTGCGGCTGCACGCCATCAGCGGCGGAGTAGGTAGCCACAGCACCATCGAGGACACGAAGCGAGCGCTCCACCTCAGCGGTGAAGTCGACGTGTCCCGGAGTGTCGATGAGGTTGATCTTATACTTGTTGTTGTTCCACTCCCAGTAGCAGGTGGTAGCAGCACTCGTGATGGTGATGCCGCGCTCCTGCTCCTGTGCCATCCAGTCCATGGTGGCGGCTCCGTCGTGGACCTCGCCAATCTTGTGGGTCTTACCCGTGTAGAAGAGGATGCGCTCGGACGTGGTGGTCTTACCGGCATCGATGTGAGCCATGATGCCGATATTTCTTGTCAGGTGCAAATCTTGTTTTGCCATTGCTTTCTCTATTATCCTTAAACCTTTTTACCTATACCTATTAGAATCTGAAGTGAGCGAAAGCACGGTTGGCCTCTGCCATACGATGCATATCCTCCTTACGCTTGAAGGCACCGCCCTGATTGTTGAAGGCGTCCATAATCTCGGCAGCCAGCTTGTCAGCCATCGACTTGCCGCTACGCTTGCGAGCGAAGCTAATCATGTTCTTCATCGAGACGCTCTCCTTACGGTCGGGACGAATCTCGGTAGGGACCTGGAACGTAGCACCGCCGATACGACGGCTCTTCACCTCCACCTGCGGAGTGATGTTGTCGAGGGCCTGCTTCCAGATTTCCAGAGGAGTCTTCTCAGCGTCCTTCATCTTTCCCTGAACAATCTCAAGGGAGTTGTAGAAAATCTCATACGACTTCGACTTCTTACCGTCGAACATCAGATGGTTCACGAACTTCGACACCTTGGTGTCGTTGAATACGGGATCCGGCAGGATCACACGCTTCTTGGGTTTTGCTTTTCTCATTTTTTGTTTTTACTGTTTTTGTCTGCCAGGGCTGTTCTCTTCTTTTGTCTTCAACGCCCACACTCGGGCATTTACTCAACCTTTTCTTAAGATTTCTCCAGCAAAACGTTTTTTCTTTCTGGGGTGGACCGTCTCTCTGTCGGTCCGTAATCTGAGTTTTGTAAGTTTTTGAGTTTTTGAGTCTTTTGAGTTTGCGAAGAAAAACCTCAATTTTTCAATCTTCTCGGTTCTGAGCCTGCTCATCACCGAGCACTCATGGAACCAAAAAACTCAAAAACTCACCTAACTCTTCTTACTTCTTCTGCTTCGGGCGCTTAGCACCGTACTTCGAGCGACGCTGCAGGCGGTTAGCCACGCCGGCGGTGTCCAGAGTACCGCGGACGATGTGATAACGCACACCGGGCAGGTCCTTCACACGACCGCCACGCACCAGCACGATGCTGTGCTCCTGCAAGTTGTGTCCCTCTCCGGGAATGTAACTGTTGACTTCCTTCTGGTTAGTCAAGCGAACACGGGCTACCTTACGCATAGCCGAATTAGGCTTCTTAGGTGTCGTGGTGTAGACACGCACGCAGACGCCACGACGCTGGGGACAGTTGTCCAAAGCGGGTGACTTCGACTTGTCTACGATCACCTTTCTGCCTTTGCGAACCAATTGTGAAATTGTAGGCATAATTAAATTTACGTTTTTGTTTGTTTATTATATATTATTTGTATAGATTTCAATACGTCACAATACTCCCTCGTCACATAAGGGCGTATTTCGGGCTGCAAAGGTACAACTTTTATATGGAATGTCCTATATCGAAAAACGAAAAAGAGCAATCAATTACAAATTATTAACATCGTAAATATTTTTTAACAAACAATTTTTAGTCGTAATGTGAAAAAGTTTCGTACCTTTGCAGACAGTAAACAAAAAGGCACGAAACGACGAAAACAAGACGGAAGATGTTTCTGATACTCCTTCTGCTGCTGCCTATCTTGGGGTTGGCCTATAGCGGCTGGCACTTGTGGATATTGCTGCCACTGCCCTCGCTGTGGAAGGCGGCCATCATCGCTATGGGCACGCTGTGTTTCCTCACGCTGCTGCTCGACTTCAGCGGTTCGTTGGAGCGCATGCCCCTGTCCTTGGCACGTATTCTCTATCGGATTGGCACATCGTCGGTCATTGTACTGCTCTACGTGGTGATGGTATTTTTGCTGCTTGACCTGGGGCGGCTTGTTCACTTGGTGCCAAAGACGTGGCTGCACCAGAACTGGGTGACGACGGCAGCGCTGACGGGCTTGTTGTTAACCATTTTCGTCTGCGGAGCCATCCATTATAATAATAAGGTACGCGTGAGACTCGACCTCACCACCACGAAGAGTCTCCCCCACCCCTTCCGACTGGTGATGCTGAGCGACCTGCACTTGGGCTATCACAACACACGCTCCGATCTGGCCCGTTGGATAGACCTCATCAACGCTGAACAGCCCGATGCGGTGCTCATCGCCGGTGACATCATCGATATCAGCGTACGGCCTCTCATCGAGGAGGATATGGCGGCCGAGTTCCGTCGTCTGAAGGCACCCGTCTATGCATGTCTGGGCAATCACGAATACTACAGCGATGTGCGTCGTGCCCGTCAGTTCTATAACGAGGCAGGCATCACACTTTTGAAGGATAGCACCGTACTCTTAGACAGCACTCTGCTCATCATTGGACGCGACGACCGCAGCAACCGTCACCGAAAGCCTCTCAAAGAGCTCATCTCTCGCACCGATTCCACGGATAGTACAGACAGCCCCTGTGAGAAAGAAGCTCACAAGTTCTATACCATCGTGCTCGACCACCAGCCCTATCACCTGGAGGAGGCCGAGGCAGCAGGCGTGGATTTCCAGCTCAGCGGACACACCCATCGCGGACAGGTGTGGCCTATCTCATGGATCACCGACGCCATCTATGAGTGCTCGTGGGGCGAACACCAGCGAGGCAGCACCCGCTACTACGTCTCCAGCGGCCTCGGCATCTGGGGTGGTACTTTCCGTATCGGCACACAGTCGGAATATATCGTGGCTACATTGAAAAACGAATAATCCGCATCACTCAGCAAACTTGCCAAATGATGCGGATGTTTTTCCAAATGAGTATCAGGCCTCACCGCCACCGTTGAAGGGAGCGATGGTACGCGGCTGACTGGCCTGCGGCATCTTGATGACGCCAAAGGTCTGCTCGTAGCGCATCAGGTTCTCCTGCAGGGCACCCAAGAGACGCTTGGCGTGTTCAGGAGCGAGGATGACACGGCTGCGTACCTGTGCCTTGGTGACGCCAGGCAACATGCGAGCGAAATCTAAGATGAACTCACTGCTGGAGTGGGTGATGATGGCAAAGTTAGCATACTCGCCCTGAGCCTTGTCGGGCGTTAATTCAATCTGCAGTCCCTGCTGCTTCTTCTCGTTGTCGTTCATAATTGTTGTTGAGATTTTATTGTTTAATGTTTATTGCCTGACGGTTATTGTATATTGGTTATTGTCCACATTCGGGGCAGATACCCTTGACAATATGACTTGCTGAGGTGGCGACGAAGCCAGGCGGAACACCGACCTGCGGCACGGAGACGCCATCGAGACAGAAAGTGCGGTGGCAATTCTCGCAAAAGAAATGCACGTGCAGGTCGTCGTCATCGTCGCCGCCATGACCGTGACACAGTTCATAGCGCAAGGCCCCCGAGCCGTCCTCGATAGTGTGCACGAGATGGTGTTCGCGGAAAAGCGTCAAGGCACGGAAAATGCCCGACTTATCCACAGACAGCAGTTTTTCCTCCAGCTCGGCCAACGTCAAAGGCCTTGCTGAAAGCGCCAATGCCCGTAACACGATGATACGGTTCGACGTCGGGCGGACGCCGTGACTGGCAAGCAATTCAACGCAATCTTCCTGTTTCACGAGTGCAAAGGTACAAATTATTTCATAATTCATCGTGCATAGCGCATAGTTTTTTCCGTTTTTCTTTTGCTTTTTCCTCGCTTTTTCGTACCTTTGCCCCAAGAAACGAAAAAACCTTCAATTCATGGACGACGAAATAAAAGACGACATCCTTGCCCCAGAATCCCCAGAAGTCTCAGAGGCCTCAGAGGCTCCAATAGCCCCAGATCTCTCAGAGGCCCATTCCGACTATAAGCCCGTGAACCGCTTCGACGCTGCCGTGGTGCATCACCTCAGCGGCATGTATCAGAATTGGTTTCTCGACTATGCCTCATATGTCATCCTGGAACGTGCCGTTCCCCACATCGAGGACGGTCTGAAGCCCGTGCAGCGACGCATTCTCCATTCGATGAAACGTATGGATGACGGGCGCTACAACAAAGTGGCGAATATTGTGGGTCACACCATGCAGTTTCACCCTCACGGCGACGCCTCGATAGGCGATGCCCTGGTACAGTTGGGTCAGAAAGACCTGCTCATCGACACGCAGGGCAACTGGGGAAACATCCTCACAGGCGACCGTGCTGCAGCACCCCGATACATCGAGGCACGCCTGTCGAAGTTCGCCCTTGACGCCGTCTTCAACCCAAAGACAACCGAATGGCAATTGTCATACGACGGACGCAATAAGGAACCCATCACCCTGCCCGTAAAATTCCCTCTGCTCTTGTCGCAAGGTGCCGAGGGCATTGCCGTAGGTCTGGCCTCGAAGATTCTTCCCCATAACTTCTGCGAGATTTGCGATGCCGCCATCAGCTACCTGCACGGCGAGGAGTTCCATCTCTATCCCGATTTCCAGACGGGCGGCTCGATAGACGTCAGCAAATACAACGACGGCCAGCGTGGCGGTACATTAAAGGTACGCGCGAAGATAGAGAAACTCGACCAAAAGACACTCGTCATCCGCGACCTGCCATTCTCTAAGACCGTCGAGAGTCTTATCGAGAGCATCAAGAAAGCCATCGAAAAGGGCAAGATCAAGGCCCGTCGCGTCGACGATCTCACATCGGCGCAGGTGGAGATACAGGTGCACTTGATGCCGGGCATCTCCAGCGACAAGACCATCGACGCCCTCTATGCCTTCACCGACTGCGAGATCAACATCTCGCCCAACTGTTGTGTCATCAAGGACCAGAAACCGCAGTTCCTCACCATCAGCGATGTACTGATCCACTCTACGGAACGCACCAAAGACCTCATCCGCCAGGAGCTCGAGATCCGAAAGAATGAGCTGTTGGAGCAGCTGCATTTCCAGTCGTTGGAGAAAATCTTCATCGAGGAGCGCATCTACAAGGACCGCAAGTTTGAGGAGGCTCCCAACGTTGACAAGGTCTGCGAGCATATCGACGACCGTCTGACACCCTACTACCCCACCCTCGTGCGCGAAGTGACGAAGGACGACATACTGAAGCTCCTCGAAATCAAGATGCAGCGCATCCTGAAGTTCAACAAGGAGAAGGCCGACGAGCTGATGGCTCGCATCAAGGCTGAGATAGAGGACATCGACCGCGACCTGGCGAACCTGACGGAGGTGACCGCCTCGTGGTTCCAGTTTCTCAAGGACAAATACGGCAAAGACCATCCGCGACTCACGGAGATCAAGAATTTCGACACCATCGAGGCGACGAAAGTGGCAGAGGCCAACCAGAAACTCTATGTCAACCGCCAGGAGGGCTTCATCGGCACAGGCCTGAAGAAGGACGAGTTCGTGTGTAACTGCTCCGATATCGACGACATCATCATCTTCTATCGCGACGGCAAGTACAAGGTGGTGCGTGTAGCTGAAAAGCTTTTCGTGGGCAAGAACATCTTGTGGCTCGGCGTGTTCAAGAAGAACGACAAGCGCACCATCTACAACGTGGTCTATCGCGATGGCAAGGGCGGTCCGTGCTACCTGAAGCGCTTCAACATCATGGGCATCACCCGCGACCGCGAATATGACGTGTCGACGGGTACGCCAGGCTCGCGCATCATGTACTTTACCGCCAATCCCAACGGCGAGGCAGAGATTATCAAGGTCACGCTCGAAGCCTCCGTGCTCAACGCCCATCCGCGAATGAATCTCTTCCTGGAGCGTTCTTTCGCCACCATCGACATCAAGGGTCGTACGTCGAAAGGCAACCTCCTGACGAAGTTCCCCGTACATCGCATCACGCTGAAGGCCCAGGGCCACAGCACGCTGGGAGGCCGCAAGGTGTGGTTCGATCCTGACGTGAACCGTCTCAACTACGACGAGCACGGACGACTGTTAGGCGAGTTCTTCGACGATGACCAGATCCTCGTCATCCTACCCAACGGCGACTACTATCTGAGCAACTTCGATGTGAACAACCACTACGAGGACCAGATTCTGCGCATCGAGAAATACAAGGCCGACAAGGTGTGGACAGCCGTGCTCTTCGATGCCGACAATCAGGGCTATCCCTACCTGAAACGATTCCTTATGGAGGGTCTGAAACGCAAGCAGAACTTCATCGGCGACAATCCCGCCTCGAAGATGGTGTTGCTCAGCGACCAGGTCTATCCGCTCATCCGCATCACCTACGGCGGCAAGGACGAGTTCCGTGGCACCGAGGACGTCGATGCCGAGCAGTTCATCGCCGTCAAGGGCTTCAAGGCCAAGGGCAAGCGTCTCTCTACCTACGAGATTGAGAGCATCACCGAATTGGAGCCCGTCCGTTTCCCTGAAGAGCCCGCAGAAGAGCCGGAAAAGGCAGAAGAACCAGTAGAGCCTAAGACTCCGGATAATCCTGAAGATCAAGACATTCCGGAATCTCCAGAATCCCAGGAATCTCCAAAAGCACCTGAATCCCCTGATTCCTCCGAGCCCCTCCAGCTGAGCCTTGACTTCTGAAAGATGAATCTTGAATCGATAAAAGATGAAAAGAAAAAAAGAAGGCAGAAATAGATCCTGGATGATGAGAGCCGCCTTGGCACTTATCACTTATTCCTTTTCATTGATCACTTCTCCGGCGCAGAGCTTCGTCCAGATAGGCTCAGGCCCTACGGACATTCTCGACACCTACCTGTCGCAGGAGAAGTTCAAAGGCACGGGCATGACCTTCCTCTCGCTGAGTGAACATCGCGGCGTCCGTATCATAGACACGCAGGACGGCGACGGCAAGCCCGTCATCCAGCGACGCCTCTGGTCAACCATCGTGCAGAATCAGGTGCATCTGTCGCTGACAGAAGACCGCGACGCCAATAAGTCGATGATGGAGGGAACCTACAACCTCTACCTAGGGCGCTACCGCTCGATCATCGGCGCACCGTCGGAGAAATTCCACGTGCAAGCCGGTGGCCTGGCCAATGCCACCCTCGGATTCCTCTACAACACACGCAATGGCAACAACCCGGCACAGGCACGCATCGGCCTGCAGCTGATGCCATCGGCCGTAGGCACTTGGAACTTCCGTTTGTTTAAGGGAAAGAGCTCACCAAGCGGAACAGGGCAAGCCTCTTTGCGTTATGAGTTAGATGTGCCACTGGTCGGCTTGGCTTTCAGCCCCAACTACGGACAGTCGTACTATGAAATATTTGCGAAGGATAACTACGACCATAATGTCGTACCTACCACCTTCGTTTCAGCGCCGACCTTCCGCCAGCAGCTCACCTTGAGCTGCCGCGTCAGCCATCGCTTGACACTACAGTTAGGCTATCTTGGAGATTATCAGCAGCTTCAGGTCAACAACCTGAAACAACATGTCTACACCCATCGCCTGATGATTGGCGTAGCCAAGGAATTGGATTTTAGTGGCCTTACTTCAATCCGACCCATCGTCCGAGCTCTGTCCAGAAGTCCTCGCCTGTAAAGGTGTAGACGTGGCCAAAGACTCCCAACGAAACGAATCCGTTCTTATCGTTGAGGTTATAGGAGCCCACGCTGACAAGGAAGTAATCCTTTACCTCCACGAAACTTTTCACGCCTTTGTCCAATATGAACTTCACAAGAGGCTTTGCCACCGACGACTTCTCAGAGATACTGGTAGTCACAGCATCGTAGTGGGCCTCCTCCTTCGGACAAGTGACAGCCATTGACACGAGTAGGACGACGACGATGGCTAAGGAAAAGAGTTTCTTCATCTTTCGTTTAGAATTTCAAGTTGCCAAGGATGTCGCGTGTCAGCTCACGGGTTGCGGTACGGGTGGCAGCTGAGGTGGCATTCTTCACCACACGGCCCGTCGTCGAGGTCTTGCTCTTCGTTTTCTTACCCGTTATCTTGTCACTCACAATGGTGCCAAGGATAGCAGCGAAGGTGCCAGTGATGGCGGTGATGATAGCCTTGAAAATCTTCTTGATGATCCCCGGCTTCTTGCTCTTCGAGTCTTTCGCGGCCTTCTTTGCCTCCTTCTCGGCATTCTTCTCAGCGGCCTCAGCCTCCTGAGCGGCGGCGTTCTCCTCATTCTCACGCATCAGAATCTCATAGGCACTCTCACGGTCTACCATCGTATCGTACTTGCCATAGATGCGGCTCGACTTGATGATGTCCATGCGCTGTCCCTCAGTGATGGCGCCAATCTGGCTCAGCGGGAACAGAATCTTCGCACGCTGCACCACGCTGGGAGCACCCTTCGCATCGAGGAAGCTGACGAGGGCCTCGCCCGTCTCCAGCTGCATGATGGCCTCGTCGGTCTTGAACGACGGATTGGCACGGAAGGTGTCGGCGGCTGTCTTCACAGCCTTCTGATCCTTCGGTGTATAGGCACGCAGAGCATGCTGCACACGGTTGCCCAGCTGGCCGAGGATATTCTCAGGGATGTCGCTCGGACTCTGGGTAATGAAGTAGATACCTACGCCTTTCGAGCGGATGAGTCGGATCACCTGCTCAATCTTGTCGAGCAGCGCCTTGTTGGTGCCTTCGAAGAGCATGTGGGCCTCGTCGAAGAAGAACACCAGCTTCGGCAGCTCCAGGTCGCCCACCTCGGGCAGCCTCGAGTAGAGCTCACTCAGCAGCCACAGCAGGAACGTGGAGTAGAGCTTCGGCTGCATCATCAGCTTGTCGGCAGCCAGCACGTTCATCACGCCCTTGCCCTGCTCCGTCTGCATCAGGTCAAAGATATCGGTGGCAGGCTCGCCGAAGAACTCGTTGGCTCCCTGGGCCTCCAGCTGCAGCAATGCACGCTGGATGGCACCCACGGTCATACTCGTCACCGTGCCATATTTCTCGCGGATCTCTTTCGAGTGATCGGCCACGTAGGTCAGCGTGGAGCGCAGATCCTTCAAATCGAGGATGAGCAGGCCACGCTCATCGGCCACACGGAACACGATGTTCAGCACACCCTCCTGCGTCTCGTTCAGCTGCAACAGTCGCGACAGCAGCTGTGGACCCATCTGACTGACGGTGGCACGCATGGGATGGCCCTGCTCGCCGAAGACGTCGAAGAAACGCACAGGACAGGCTTGGAACTCAGGATTCTCCAGGCCGAATTCCGGCAGACGCTTCTCGATGAAGCCGCTCATCTTGCCCACCTGCGAGATACCGCTGAGGTCGCCCTTCATGTCGGCCATGAAGCAGGGCACGCCTGCCTGGCAGAACGACTCCGCCATCACCTGCAGGGTGACCGTCTTTCCCGTACCTGTGGCACCCGCAATCAATCCGTGGCGGTTGGCCATCTTTCCTATCACACTCAGTGCGCCGTCTTGGCAATGGGCAATGTACAGCCCGTGTTCCTTGTCGTACATACGCTATGATTTTGTTTTCCGAAATTTATGCAAAGTTAACGAATCCACATCAATTACAAGCAATTTGCCACAATAATATAATAAACTTTAACTTTGTTCCAAAAATACAATTTTTCTTCATACCTTTGCATGCGAGATAGGAATAGACATCTTCAATCATCACTCTATGCACAGACTATTCGCCATTTTATGCTGCCTGGCAGCCGTCGTCGCGGTCAGGGCACAGGACAACAACCAACGGGCTGAGGTGCTGCTCGAGACCACCGAGGGCAACATCCGCATCCAGCTCTTCAACGAGACGCCCATTCATCGCGACAACTTCCTCCGTCTCGTCAGCAACCATTTCTACGACTCGCTGCTCTTCCACCGTGTCATCAAGGACTTCATGATACAGACGGGCGATCCAGACAGCCGTCATGCCGAGCCGGGTGTCTCGCTGGGCGAAGGCGACATCGGCTACACACTGGAGCCCGAGTTCCGTGTGCCGCAGCTGTTCCATCAACGGGGAATGGTGGCGATGGCCCGTGAAGGCGACGATGTCAATCCCCAACGTCGCAGCAGCGGAAGCCATTTCTATATTGTATGGGGAAAGGCCTTCTCAACCAAGGACCTGGAAACCATCCAGCAGCGCCTCGATGCGAAGGGGGTGAAGATCACTCCTGAGATGTTTCGCGTCTACAGGCAAATTGGTGGGACTCCGCATCTCGACGGCCAATACACCGTCTTCGGCCGGGTTGTCGAGGGGCTTGACGTGGTGGAGCGCATCCAGAAAGTGTTCACCGACGACTACGACCGTCCTGTAGACGACGTCCGCATCCTCCGTGCCAAAGTGATTTCTCCCTCGGATAATTGAAGCAAAGCCGAGCACCTAGAAATGGTTGAGCTTTTCACCGCTCCACCACCAGATACTCCACACCGTAGTTGCGCTGGCGGCTGAGAAACTTGTACTCCGGACGGCTGAGGAAACGGCCCATGCGCTCGAGGATGCCGGGCTCCTCCTTGAAGCCGCTCTTGAACTTCAGCTTCAGTTGGGCTGACATATCTTTCAGGGAAAGCCAACTGCCCTCTTCTCCTGATTCCGGACGACGATAGAGGGAGAGCAGCATCTCACCCAGCCCGTCGAGAGTGCGATACTGACGATTGTGCTCCATCAGCGCCTGCTCCTCTTCCTTTGTCAGCCAGTAGCGCTCGCCGTCCTGTATCTCCTGCTTCAGCTGGGCATAGAGCTGTCCGTACTCCACAGGCGACTGGAAGTCGATGTCGCCGTCGACCGTCACGCAGACGAAACGGCGTGAGCCGGAGGGGTCGGTCAGCGGGTGCATCTCGTTGGTGGTGCATATGAACGAGGCATAGCGGCGATGCTGCTGATAGGCCTTGCCGTAGGGCGGACGGTATTTCAGGTCGCTGGTCGAAACGAGGTACTTCAGCACCACCTGCTGCCGCTGGGTGATCTTGTCGAACTCGTCGAGGTTGATGAGTGCGAAGCTGGTGAGGCCGAGGTTGAGGTCGTTCTCGTTCTTGAAGTTGATGCGGTCGTTGTAGTATTCGCGCTGTGCCCTGGGCAGGAGGATGCGGCAGAAAGATGTCTTGCCACAGCCCTGACGACCTATCAAGAGAGGTACTAGGGCGTTGCCCGTCAGCTGTCCCCTGCCTTGCCACATGGCCACCATCGAGCGCATCCATATATGGAAGAGGTGGGGCCACTCGGCGTAGTCGGTCTTCACCCTCATGGCCAGGGGCTTCACACGATCCTTGCCGTCCCAGCGGGGCAAGTGCTCGAGGAAGTCGGTCATCGGCTCATAGCGGCGGATGTCGGCAGAGTGCACATAGCGGCGGATGTCCTTGTCCCAGCACTTGATGCCCAGCTCCAGAGCCCGCATCGTCATCGTGTTGCGTACCTCCTCGGTAAGGTCCTGAAAGTCAAGGCCCATCCCCAGTCGCTCACGATACTCGGCCACTCCTCGCATCACGTTCAGCCGCAGCTCGTAGTTCTGGCGCAGGAAGATGTCGATCTTCATCGTCAGCAGCGTCTCTGACGGGATGACCTTCTGCGGCATGACGATGTTCTTGCGCTGCTTGTATCGTTTCTCGGCTTCGTCGCGGTATTCGTTCTCGAAGATCTGGCGCACCAACTCCTTCCTTACCCAGAACTGATGGTGGTAGAGGGCGAGGTGCAGACAGGCCGCCATGCTCAGTCCTGTCTCGCAGCAATGGGCCGCCAGCCGTGTGGCCAGCAGGAAGGGACGCTGTTGGTCCTCATGAGGGATACCAGATATGTCGTCGTAGGCCTTCGACAGGCAGAACTCAAAGACACGATGCAGGTCGAGTATCGAGTCCATCTCCATGCCGACATCGTCAGGCCGGCGCGAGACACCCATCGTATTGCCCAGGTGCTTGGAGCTGTCGGTATAGAAAGGTACGCACACGGGATTATAGTGCACCGTCTCGTCGCTGCTCACAAAACAGGTACGCTCCAGGTGCGGCTCCAGCTTCTCTACGGTCACACCCAGCTGGGCATTATACACCATGCGGGCCATCTCGTAGAGGTTACGATGGAAGCGGCTGATGTCATCGTCGGTCATCAGTCCGCCCTCCACCTTCTTGCCTCCACTCTCCACCAGTTCACCTCGGCACACGATCTTCACGCTGCGACCCGTGGCACCCACGAAGGAAAGCAGCGTCTGGGGTATCAGCGAGGCACCCCGGCTCACGGCCTCGGCCTCCTCCGTGCCCGTCAAGTTGTCCACCTCGAGCAATACTAAACCCGTATAGGCACGGCGCACACGCTGATGATTGCGGTTCTCATACTGAGCCGCAAAGCATAGGCGGGGCAGGTCGAAATGCACGTTCTGCTCGTCAAGGGGCATCCAGTCGTCATACCGTTTCAGAACCGTCGTAGGCATCCGGTCGCGCAGGTCCTCCACCTCCAAGGCATAACGGCCGTCGCGAATGTCATTCACCAGCTCTTCAATGTCTATCAGACGCAGGGTCTCATTGTCCCTGACCTTCTTCACAATAGTTATTTTATCCATATAAATTATTGATAATGAGGTTAGTATTACATTGCAATGGCAAAGGTACGAAAAATAATTGAAAGGTGCAAATGTAGACGAAAATTTTTTCCACTCAAAAATCGAAAAATAACCACAATCCATCACTTTTGCTTCTAACCTATTGTATAACAATAGTTTAAGGAGTGATGGTTTGTGGTGATGGTTCAAAAAAACCATCACTTTTTCTTGTTTTTTGACACAGATTTTGGCATCCTGAATCATACTGTTCAGCAAATTTTGGAGGCTCCGCAGCAAGCTAAGGAGGTTCTTTAGCAAATTTTGGAGCCTCCAAAATTTCGTAAAGAGCCTGTTTATCAGAATAATGCAGCTGTTTTTTGCCAGAAACAATGTCAAAATTTCGGAGTGATGGTTTAAAAAACCATCACTATAAACCATCACTCTTCAACACTCTGTATTTCAGTTCGTTGAAAGCAAAAGCGATGGATTGTGGTTTATTTTCACTTTTTGAATGAAATAAAATTTCATATATGCAACATGAACATCAAAAAGGTAATGTTTCTTTACAAAGCAAATTTATCCATTACGTAAATGCAATAGAAAAATTCAAATCCCGTCTAAAATCCCGTCTAATCTCGTCTAAATTCTCACGTAAATCTCGCTTAAATTTTCTTAGCAAGAATGCCCTAAATAAAGGTGATCTCAAAGGTTCTCACTTATAATCTCGCTTAAAAGTCACGTAATCTCGCTTAAATTTCTCGTCTTAACTCGTCTAAATTTTCGTCTAAGCACGTCTAAACTTGTCTAAGATTCTTTTCGATGCCACATCCTATCTTCGTCAAGCCAGATTTCATCGTTCTTATGCATCTTGTAAAGCAGGTTTTTTATCTTAGCCATCTTTTGCTCTTCCGTGAAATCAATAGGCAATTTATTCCACAGCAATTCATTAATCTGCTTACGGCTCAATACCTTATGGTCATTCAGCGCCTTTAATATCCATTCCTGGCATTCCGCATCGTTGAAGCCCTTCTTCAAAGTGTACTCTATTTGTTTATTGGTAGCCTTTGCTATCTGCTTCGACACATACAGATGAGGTTTACGCCCTTCTATCAGTTTCGCTTTCCTCAGTATTTTAATGGCATCGTCGCTGATGGACTTTCCCTTTTGTACCTTATCCAATAGAACTGCAGTTGTTAAGTCAATGTCTGAATTCTCCAACAACAACAAGCTGTAGTTTTCGTCAATGACAGTTCCAGGAAGCGTCAGTACTACGGTGTCGCTATCGCTCTTATCGATCACTCTATTCACCGATGACTATGACCGTCCTGTAGACGATGTCCGCATCCTCCGTGCTAAAGTAATTTCGCAATCGGAATAGAACTTTTTCTTTTATTCTGCTCTCGATTTTTCTTATCTTTGCAAGAATCCGCAGGATTTCTTTATTTAAAGGCTGTCTGGGGAATTGAGGAAAAACTGGGTTACGAATTGGAGACCATACTCAATTCCACGTTCTGCTATAAATTGCTCAATGAACACCCGAAGATGGGTCACCAGCCGTTTTATGACTCATCATCGGGTGCAAAGGTAATCATTTCTTTTGAATCCTCCAAACGGATAGTCTATTTTTTACTCTATACGTGGTAAGGTGTAGTTTAGCCTATCATTTATCGCCATAAAGGTTCATTCTCCCAATCCTTGACAAAACCCATTGCCGTTGGGTCAACTGTGGGATACTTCTGTAGAATGGCTTTTATGTCGGAAGTAAATGTGTTACGTGGGTCAATGCTGTTCAGCAGATAAACTATGCAACACAACTGAGCATAGAGTTTGTTGAAAGGGACCTTGGTCTTTGTCAGCCAAGTTTTGGGCAGACTTACAGGCATTTCTGGCGTAACGGGATAGTTGCGATTCCAAATACGTGCATGATGGGCGCAATAGTTACGCAAAGAAGCCATACATGCCAGCCAACTCTCAAAAGCCTTGAATGCTGTGTTGTCAAAATCTTGCGCTATGGCCTTCTTGGTCTTTGTGGCAGAACTGTTTGTGAAAACCTTGGTCAGAGTTCCGAGCGAGAGCAGTTCAAGGGTCTTCCATGCTGGTGGATAGGCAGGCTTGGTGTATTTCTTGTAATGCTGCTTGATGAACTCTTCCTTGCTCCGATGAATCTCACGGTCTATGGAACTCAGGTTCTCCAAAAACAGATGCTCGTCCTTGCAAATCGACATTCTCAAGAACCAAAAAGCATTGTAGGTCAGCGAGAAGTGATGTATCATTTTGGTGCGGAGTACTATTTCAATCTTACCAATAGCATGGAATACCAATTCCCGTAATTCTGCATCAAACCCATAGAGTGCAACGGCATTCTCAAACGAAGCGTCTGGCTTATATTGATGTGTGATTTTGTCTGCCTCCATCGGTCGCAGATAGGCCGCCAGACGAAAATAGCTAATCGTGTTCAGCGTCTCTTCTGCTGCTTTTTCATCAGCGATATTGAGACCACGTCCTTTGAGCATGGCTATCTGTGCTGGGATGTCGAGTGGTTGCTTATTGTACTTCATATAGCTACATATAAAAAAAGTTCCACCCTGGTACGCTGTTCTACGGGAAGCGTGGTGGACTCTGACGGTGCAAAGATAAGTATTATTTCCGAATAATCCAAGAAAAAACATAAAAATATTACTGTTATAACTAAAAATAGTTCTTTTACACTAATTTGGGTTTTACACTAATTTGACCCCATTTGTTTTGGAGAAGAAGGAAGTGGAAATAATTTATGAATCTTTACATATAATCATATAGAACAAACAAGACCTTACAGTTTTCGATTGTTTTTAAGCCATTTTATCCAAAAAACAACGAAAAACACCATTTTCTTTGCGAGTTCGTATTGCCATAACAGATTTTTTAGTATATTTGCAACGTGTTTCGAAAGAGGCACAAGACATAGTAGGCTCTACACTTCCAATCACCACCTCGGACAAAGGAGCCAACCTGCAAAAGAGCGTCAGCGCATAGTGCGCAGGCGTTTCGACGATTGCAGGGGCTTGTGGTGAGCCGGAAGTGCGTAGAAATGGTCTGCGCATTTTAGTTAGGTATAGAGTAATAGATTTCTGCAAATGGAGAAATTGAGGTATTATCAACTTATGGACGGCGTAGATGCCAATACCGAAATCCGACAATATATGGATTTGGACTATATATTCCGTCTTCTTGAAACACGCTCATACTTTGTGAAGCAGAAACAAGACTTCCCTGATAAGCATGAAAGCAGATTACCACTAAAAGCGATGTTTGGTTTACAATATGTTGAACCTGGCAGCTATAAAGGGAAACCGACAGATATAACAGAATCTTTAGAAAGAATAAGGAAATTCGCAGAAAGTGGTCGTATACTTACTGCATGTTGGACTGAACGGAGAGGAGAAAGTTCCTTAATGTGGAAGAACTTCACAACAAAGATGGGAGGATGTATCAAGTCTACCATCAATCGTTTTGTGGCTTCATTTGCCAATGACGACTATGATATTTGTTGTGGAAAGATGTTGTATACAGGTATCTATGCAGGGCAAGATTTCACGGAAAGCTTATTCACTAAAGACAAAGCATTTGAAGAGGAAAAAGAAATCCGCTTTTATTTCAATCCAAAGAAGGGCTTGCCAACTAGTAAAGGTATATCTATACCTATCTTGCCAGATGTGATGATTAAAGAGATAATACTATCCCCATATATTGAGCCAATGGCACGGGATGTGTTGATACAAATAATAAGCGGAAAATATGATATTGTTGTTACACCTTCAAAAATAGAATTGAAATTATGAGACAAATAACCAAAATTGTAAGTCTGTTAACATTTATGCTTTCTCAAAGTATATGGTCATATTCATTTGAAGTTGGAGGAATTTATTATGGTTATAACCCGAGTACTCAAACTGCATATGTGACCAGTGGGGATAAAGAATATGAAGGAGATGTTACGATTCCTTCAACGGTTACTTTCAATGGAAGAACCATGAATGTGGTAAGTATTGCTGATAGAACATTTTATAGAAACCAAAAGCTACAATCGATCACTATTTCTGATGGAATAACATCCATTGGAGATGAAGCATTTTATTGTTGCACCCTTTTAAGTAGTATTTCTTTACCCAAAACATTATTATCTATTGGCAACAATTATTATGCAAGCCAAGGAGTATTTTATGGTTGCCAAAGTCTTAGTTCCATTATAATTCCTGATGGAGTAAAATGTTTGGAGCGTAGAACATTTAGAGGATGCAGTAATCTTGTTTCTGTTTTGTTAGGAAAAGGTGTAGAAATAATAAACGATTATGTATTTGATGGATGTGTAAGTTTAAAAAAAGTGATTATTCCAAGCAATGTAACAACCATCGGAGAAGCCGCTTTTAAAGGTTGTATTTAGAGACTCCTAAACTACCATGAATAACGAAAACTAACCGAACTTAAACCACTGTATTACAGACACTTTTAGATTTTAACACTTCAGAAGCTGTTTTTGGTCGCTTCGAAAATTCCCTATATATTTGCAACGTATTTCTACCGCAGGGAATTTACGGGGCTTTATTTTTGCCACATCGTGAACGGAGTTGACAAGGGTTTCTGACAGATTACAAGAGTTGACAGATTCCTGCTCCGATTTTAAGAAACGGAACATCGTGGCGAAAGGCGACAAAAGATGTCAAAGGTTTACCTATGATGACTTGCGGAGAGGTACAACAAAAGAAATGTTGAACCCATAAATATCGCAAGCATGACAAAGACCAGAAAATGCGCCCATTGCGGCAAAGTGTTCGCCACGAACAGCGGAATGCAGAAGTATTGCTCCGAAGAATGTGCCACGGTAGCAAAAGAGACAAAGAAGAAAAGACAACGTGATTTCCTTCGGGCAGTCGAACCTGTGATGGAACTCCAGCAGCAGGAATACCTGACCTTTTCCAAAGCAGCCATCCTATTAGGCTGTACCCGACAATATGTCTATAAACTCGTAGAGCAAGGGAAATTGCCTGCATCCCGTCTCAGCAGTCGCATGGCTCTCGTCCGCAGGAGCGACATAGAACGGATGTTTGAGGCTAATCCATATAACCGTGTTCTCCCTTGCTCTAAACCTCCAAAGAATATAGTAAAGAAGAACTCAAAGAAGAACACAGAAGCTACGGCCACTGATGAAGTCCTTGAATACTACTCCGGCGAGGAAGTGATGCAGACTTACAAAGTCAAGCAGTCATGGTTGTATGCCTCTGCCAAGCGTCACCAGATTCCCATGTGCCGAATTGCAGGACGCAACTACTACAGCAAGAAACACATTGATGCAGTATTCGGCACGACCATAGACCTTGATTCTATTGTCGATTGGCTGACACCCCAAGAGGTAGCAGACCGCTATGGCATCAACCTCACGGCAGTCCGTTCCTACGCCCATCGTCACAAGATACCCAGCAAACGTGAGTACGGGCACACCTACTACTCTCAAAGCCACTTTGAAGAACTGCGCCGAACAGACTTATTGGAGGACGAGAACTATTATACCGTTGAGCAGGTGCAGCAACTCTATGGACTGACAAAGGCCAACATCTGCCACATCGTCAAGGTAAAGCACATTGAGAAGACAAAGGTAGGACGGTTGAATTTCCTGCTCCGTTCTGACGTAGAGAGGGCGATGGAAGAGCGAAAGACTATCGGACTTTCTGTGACCTGTAAGGTAGTTGGTGATAGAAATCATGCCTTTGCATTCTGATTATCTACCGTACTGACAGATTATTCGGTGATTATTGGGAATAATCGGAGTCAGCATCGCATCATTGAGTTTCTTTGCACCCGTGGAGAAACGCTCCACTTTGATTACTAACAATAAAAGATATAAGTATGAGTAACATCTGCAAGACCGTGACTCTCCGTACACGGAAAATCAAAAACGGAGAACAACTTTCCTTCTATCTTGACTATTATCCTGGTTATCGTGACGAGTCCACCATGAAGGTTATGCGCCACGAATCCCTCGGCATCTACATCTATGCCAAGCCGAAGTCACAACGAGAGAAAGACTACAACGACCGTATGCGTGAGAAGGCTGAAGCCCTCCGCTGTCGTCGCTATGAGTCCATTGTGAATGAAAGATATGATTTCTTTGACAAGGAAAGGATGAAGGGCGATTTCCTTGCCTACTTCAAGCAAAAAGCAGACAAGAAGAACTGCAAGTGGCAGCACGTCTATAAGCACTTCGCCCGATTCTGCAACAGCAAGTGCCGTTTCGATGAAATCAATGTTGACTTCTGCAACAGGTTCCGTGAATATCTGATGACCGCCCCACAAACCATCCACACGGAGCACAAACTGCACATCAACTCCGTGGCTGGCTATTGGTCAACTTTCCGTGCCGTTCTACACACCGCCTATAGGGAACACAAGATAATGGAGAACCCTAACGGTTTCTTGGAACGTATTGACACCATACCCACGGAGAAAGAACATCTGTCCAAGGATGAGCTTGTCAAGTTGGCGAACACGCCTTGCGACTATCCCATTCTAAAGACAGCTTTCCTCTTTGCCTGTCTGACTGGACTACGAAAGAGCGACATCAAGCAACTCACATGGGAGAACATACAGCCCTATGGTGATGGAGGTATGTATGTAACCTTGCGAATGCAGAAGACCAAGGAACTGGTGAACAATCCCATCAGTGACGAGGCACTTGAACTAATAGGTGAACGTAGAACTGGTATCGTATTCACAGGCTTCACGGACAAACTGACCCAGACACCCTTGAAGAACTGGCTGAAAGCTGCTGGCATCACCAAGAAGATCTCCTTCCACTGTAGCCGTCATACATTCGGTTCCCTTCAGGTGGATGCAGGAACCAGCGTCTATACTGTTCAGCACATGCTGGGACATAAGAACGTCTCGACCACCCAGATCTATGCGAACATGGCAGACGAGAGCAAGCGCGAGTCTGTAAACAGGATTACACTAAAACCAATAAAGACGGTGCAACTGAAAGTCGTGGGGCAGTAAGAGTGTTTACCTATATATTATAGAGTCGGGAGGGGCGTTGCTCCTCCCTTTTTCTTTCCCTCTTTTCTACAGTTAAACTCCGTTTAGAGTATGATTATTGGTTCTAAAATCATACTCGATAGGACCAATTAGCCAACAAATGTAAAAACGGAGTCGATTTTTCGTAATAATTTGAGCTGTCGGGAATAATCGGAGTAACTTTGCGTCGAAAATCGCTCCCAAGTGCTGGCTTATGCTGACAATTCCAACAAGTACGAATCAATAAAAAGAAAGGAACATAAAAGATGAACAGCTTAAAATGCAAGACAGACAACATGGCAGTTAGAGACTACTGCCTGTTGTGGGGATGTCCCGGCTTGGTCATCCTCACTATCTCCCTCTTCGTTTCATTGAAGGTGTGCAATGATTTCGGGCAGGACAACTTTGCCAAGTTCGTAACCTTTGTTATATCCAGCGGATTGTTGGGGACAATCTACTATCTCTTCCAGTCCGTGTTGGTCGAGGTGCCACTTAAATTGCAGAAATGGCCAAGAAAAGAAGCCATGCTTCTGACCGACCAAGAAGAGAAAGTGGTATCAGAAGATTCAACGGGCGATGTGAGCATTGAACAAGTCCAAGGATGTTTGGCAGAAGTGCCATATCAAACAGAAGCTATACAAGAACCATTATTAGAGAAACCGCAAGAACCAATCATAGAGGTTTCCGAAACGACGGAAACGAGTATGGAGCAGTCTGACCTGTATGACCTACGATGCAAGGAGTTTCAGCGTGAACAGGAACAGAGACGGCAGGACACCATCGCTGCCATCATGGAATACGTGACCCATACCATGTCACCATACATATATGATAACGAGGAGTTGGAAAAGCTATGCAATGAAATCAAAAAGTGGGCCGATGACTGGCGGCATATACCAGTACCCATCAGACTGAAGTACACCCTAACCACCCTTGACCTGCGGCACTTTGTCTGGAACATAGCCGAGAGGTTGGGCAGCAAGAAAGACTACACGGGCGAAGTACGCGCCATCTTTATCAAAAGGTTGTTTCCCGACGTGATGAAGGATATAGAACTTGACAGCATCCGCAACTTCAAGTTTCAGCCCGATACTGGAAGCATCATGATAGACGAGCCGGACAAGGGTGACTATCACTTCCATTACGAGTAGATTTTCTGTTCAAAATCAGCGAAAATCAAAAATGTTTTCTCCTTTTCGCTGATTTTTAAGCCAAAGTTGCATGGGTCTTAAATAACGATTTCATGCCTATTCTTTATATTCTCTGTTGGTTGAGTCCTTTCCAAAACTGGCATAAATTCCACGTTTTGGAAAAAACTCATATTCATTAACCCCGTCCTTCCTCTTTTGGCAACATCCCGATAGTGGGCGAAAACTGATGTCATCGCATCGGTTTTCGCCCATTATCCGTTTTGCAATCTTCTATCGGGAGTGCCATACTAGCCTTGATGCACACTCTATTTCAGCCTTTTCCTCTATCATTTTCCTCTCGTAGCCCACGTTTTTCCCTATTATTCCATAATGATATGATTATTCGTGGATTATCGTGAATAATCGGAATCAGCATGGCATCATTGAGTTCCTTTGCAGCCGATTCACCAAAACAGTGATAAGTTATGCAAAACGAGAATTTGACATTCAACGACCTCCCGCAGGTCGTCGCCCAGCTTCGGGATGAGGTGATGGGCATGAAAGCCATGCTGTCAAGACAGCAGGCAGAGAGTAGTAAACCAGTAAAGGAGAACCGTCACAAGCCAATGACTGTGGAGGAAGCCATCGAGTACACGCACATCCCCAAGGGTACGATGTACATGAAGCTGGAGGATGGCACCATTCCAGCCACCAAGCCAGGCAGAAGATGGATCCTG
>JAGAAJ010000144.1 GCA_017615355.1 Prevotella sp. | reverse complement strand
CGCCAGCCTTGGGGCAATTCTACCGTGTTGTCCCATCCTATGTTTGCATACGGATGGTTGAGGGTGATCTCACTACCGTCGGCACTCGGTGCCTTATAGTTCTGCCATTGGGCATAGACGAACCATGTAGGATGCCATGAGCAGTTCATAGTGCACAGTTCAAAGTTCACAGTTGGGCTGGCATAGGGATTGAGGCTCAGCTGGTCGTAGCCGTCGCTGCCGTTGATGGTGCGGACGAGGCTGACGAAAGGATCGTCAGAGCCGGGGAAGGGCTCCGTGGCCATCGTCACATTGTCCTTGGTGCGCGAGTAGGTCACCACCATGCCCGCCCACTTGTAGGCGGTGTTGAGCACGACATTGTGTGTATAGGTAGGCCGCAGATAGGGGTTGCCGCTCTGGTAGGTGTAGCGGTTGATGTAGACCGTCGAACTGGTGAGGTTCGAATAGCCCGGTCGCTCGATGTCCTTGCGATAGGAGAGCGAGAGCTGCACCTTGCCCACGGGCATGGAGAGCGATGCGGTGGGGAACCAGTCGCCATAGTTGCGGCATACCTCATCCTCCTTCTTGCCGAAGTTATAGTAGTCGTTCTGCAGATGTTCATAGCGCAAGCCCACTTGGGCATAGAGCTTGCCGAAGGGACGCCCGTACTCCGCGAAGGCAGCGGCCGACTTTTCGTTGATCTCCGTGTCGGTAGCCTTTACGGGCAGTGTCTCTGTGGAAAGGAAGGAGTAGGCATCGGTGCGGTGGTTGTAGCTGTACTCGCCGCCTACGCTGAGGTTGCCCTTCCACACGGGATAGCTGAATATGAGCTTCGTGGCCCAGAAGTTGTTGCTGCTATTGGTCTGACTTTTGATGCCGTGGTTGCTGCTGTTCTTCTCTGCATCTGTGGTCACTTCGTCTGTGCTGTTGTTGTCTGTGGTCTTGTCGAAAAGTCCGTCCACGTTCCAGTCGATGCCCAACTGTCCCACTCTTCCGTTGTAGTAAGCGTTAAAGATGTGCTTGCGGAAGTTGTCATCGCCAGTGATGTGGCTCTCTGAGCGCTCAGTATAGACACCATTGACATAGTTGTCGGTATAGAAATAGCTGTCGGCATCGCCACCGGGATGACGGTCATACTTGTAGAAAGCACCAAAGCTGTGGTTTTCGTCCACCATATAATTCAGCTGCAGCTGTGGCGACCATCCCTTCCACACATGCGTAGTTTCCTGATTACTGCGACCGAGGTAGAAGTCGGGGCCGACGTAATAGGTAAGGTCGTTTTCCTGCAGACTCTTTGCATGACCGTAGCGGCCGGCCCACAGCGAGGCGGTGACATCGAGTCCTCCCGTACGGTAGTTCACGTCGAGGTTGTTGGTCAGCGTGTGACCGTACTGGTAGATGCCGCCCAGGTTGTCCTGGAACGAGATGCCCTCACCCTGTGCCTTCTTCAGCGTGATACGTACCACGGCCTTGGTCGATGCAGCATAGCGGGCACCAGGATTATGCACCACGTCGACGTGCTGAATCTGATCGGAGCGCAGACGTGAGAGCTCGCTGACATCCTGCACCTTGCGACCGTTGATATACACCTCGGCATCGCCGCGACCCAGCACCTTGATGGCACCATCGCGTTCGGCTTCGAGCGAAGGAATCTTTCCCAATGCGTCGCTCACCGTACCGGCTTTTTCCAGAACAGTTCCTGCAACGGTGGTTCGCATGGCATCACCCTTCACGTGAGTCTTTGGCAGCTGACCTTTCACCACCACTTCATTCAGCAGCTGGGTGTCTTCCTTCATCTGGATGGTCAGGTCCTGACCGGCCTTCATATAGATGGTCTGATAACCCACGCTGGTCACCTTGAAGAGACCGTCGTTCACATCAGTCACAATCTTAAATACGCCCTGGTCGTCAGTCGTCGCACCCTGTACGAAGGCAGAATCGGGCAGCGACAACAGTACCACATTTACAAAGGGCATCGGCTCGCCTTTCTCGTCAATCACTCGTCCGCCCCAATCTTGTGTCTTGAGCACTACTCGACCTCTGTCGCGACTCGACATAGCTGATGCAAGCATCGCTCTGTTCTCGCTGCTCCATCGGTTGGCATGAGCTGTCATCGACATCATTAAGGCAACTATCAGGGCTGTCATCCAAAATACAATCTTTTTCATTTTTTACCTGTTTTGTATTATTTGTTCAATTTGTCAATTCTTTCGACGCTGCAAAAGTATAAATAACTACAAAAGTCTACAAGTATTTGGGATATTCTGCGTATGTTTGTGATAAATGGGCATAAATGTGTGATGAAATGGCCGAAAAGTGATGAGCGGCGTTAAATAATTATGAATTATGAATTATGAATTACGAATTTTTTCGTACTTTTGTCGGCTGTATGAACCAAGGTCACAAACAAACCATCAGCATCCGTATTGTCAGCTGCGCCTTCATCGTACTGGCGTTGGCCATCTTCAAGCCTTTCGGACTCGAAGTGTGGCAATGGCAGGCCTATATTCATTTGCTGGGTATCTTTGCCTTGGGCCTGTTCAGTTGTTTTCTGACGGAAGTCATTCTGAAATATGTGGTCCGCATGCCCCGCTCCTACGATCGTGGCGTCAGCTATATCATCAGCCGCAATCTCCGCTTCCAATGCATCAACACCCCGTTGGTGTCGCTCCTCATCTGCCTCTATCGCCATTTCGCGATGAGCTCCAGTCGGGGATTGCAAATCCCCTCCAACGTGTTTTCCCTGACCAATTATATCGAGACGTTGGTGATCATCGCCTTCCTCTCCTTCGCCATCGGTCTCTACTGGCGATTCAAGTTCCGCAGCCATTATCTGGCCGCAGAACTCGAGGAGACCCGTCTTCTGAACGAGCAGCTGAAGAAATTTCAAAAAGAAGCCTCCACCGACCCAAGTCACCCCTTCCCAGACTCCCCGATGGGAGGAGAGGAGGGCGTCCCAAAAGTCTCCCCTCGGGGAGATTTAGAGGGGGTTACCCTTACAGGAGCCACCAACGAGCATGTCAGCCTCAAGATTTCAGACCTGTTATATATTGAGGCCGTTGGCAACTATGTCAAGGTATGCCAACTGCACGATGGCGAGGTGAAGACCAACATGCTTCGTGCCACGATGAAACAGATGGAAGACACGCTACAGTCTTATCCCATGATTGTGCGCTGCCATCGAGCCTTCATGGTCAATCTCGGCCAGGTAGACCAAATTTCCTCCAATTCCCGTGCCATGCAGCTCATCATGCGTCACAGTCATGATGCCATCCCTGTTTCTCGCAGCAATGTCAGCAAGCTGAAGAATCTGCTGGGATAGTAATGATCTGACAGTCCGGCGGACATTCATACATCACCCTGGCATGGTTGGTGCGGATGAGTTGGCTCGTGAGACAACGGCCGGTTTCACGATCGATGGTATCACGAAAAACCTCACCGTTGCGATACACCACTCCATTCTCACGTGAGAAGAATTCGTTCTCGGCATGAATGTGGAAGGTGTGTGGCTGTTGTTCTGCAGCACGCAGCTCGCCCCAAAGATACTCGTCGTCCACCCAAAGCCGAAGCTGATAGGTGTTGGCGGTATCATTCCTGAAACGATAATCGATATAGTTGTACGATATGCTGGTGCCCGTTCCGAAGGGAATCTGACGGCCGAAGTCGGGAAACAGATCCAGGCCGTCGTGGTGATGATGCTCCGTAATGGTCAGTTCGCTGTGCAATACTAGCCAGTGAATCAGGTTCGACAGCTGGCACATTCCTCCACCGATGCCCTGTGAGGGCTGCCCCTTAGCGATGGTCAGTCCCTCTTTGTATCCCTTTCGCTTGGTGGTTCGCCCGATGAGTTTCCATACTGAGAAGGTCTCGCCGGGATGAATCAGCAACCCGTCGATATGTCTTACGGCCAGAGCCAGGTTTGTCGCTTTGTTCTCCTGTAACTGCATGTTGACATTGCCCAGTCGGCGACGAATAAGGGAATTGTGGCGATAGACGGTCACGGGCAAGGATGTCTCAGACCGCTTCGAGGCGAAACGAGTCTTATGCAGCAGGTCCTGAAGATGGCGTTTCAGGATTCCCTTCTCCATCGACAGACGATAGGTGAATGGCGAAATTTCACAAAACAGTTTCCGATTCATGTCCTTTTTTCTGATGGTATAATCTGCTTCTGTGCGGATATCCGCATGTTGGTTTTCAGCGACAAAGATACAGTTTTTCTTTGATATAACAGCCGACTTTATCTCAAATATAGTAGATAAGAAATTTTTTTTATTGTTTTTGTCTTTTATAAAAGATAAAATTGCTATCTTTGCAGACAAATTATTTTATTCATATAAAATCATTGGAATTTATTCCTCTTTCCAGCCAGTAGTGATACTATGCTGTAAAGTATTATGAAAATTAACCTTTTAAAACATGTTGTCTCGCACCCCCTGTGAAGGTCGTGCGAGATTTTTATATGGCAGAAAGTACATAACACACAAAAAAGCCCCGAAATTCGGGGCTTTTTTGTGTGATGTTGTCAGTCGGGGGTGCTTGTTCATGTCGTCACTATCACGAAGGAGGATGGGTGGTGAAGAATTTTTTAGTTGATAGATGATATGAATTGAAAAAATAATCGTATCTTTGCAGCATCAAACCTAAAATGAGTAACAATGACAACGATGAGAAGACTGATATTCGTGATGACACTCGCCGCTCTGGCCATGACGGCTGAGGCGAAGGTGCGGCTGCCGCACATGATTGGCGACAACATGGTGATTCAGCAGCAGACGGAGGTGAGGCTCTGGGGATGGGATAGGCCGAAGCAGAAGGTGACGGTGACGACCTCGTGGAGCCAGGAGAAGGTGACGGCCACCACGGACAAGGACGGCCGATGGCTGGTGAGGGTGAAGACACCGAAGGCGAGCTTCGAGCCGCAGACAATCACCTTCGACGACGGCGAGGCGCTGACGGTGAGCAACGTGCTCGTAGGCGAGGTGTGGGTGTGCGCAGGTCAGTCGAACATGGAGATGCCGGTGAAGGGCTTCGGCAACTGTCCTGTGGAAGACCACAACGAGGTGATCCTCGACGCCGTGAACCATCCGGGCGTGCGCTCGCTGAAGATTCCCAGCATCATGCGCATGGAGCCGCAGGAGGACGCCCAATGCCAGTGGCAGGTGTGTGCACCGCAGACGGTGGGCGAGTTCTCGGCTACGGGCTATTTCTTCGCACGTCTGCTGAGCAAGACGCTCAACATGCCTGTGGGCATCATCGAGGCGAACAAGGGCGGATCGCGTGTGGAGAGCTGGCTGACGAAGGAGAACCTGCAGAAATACACCCAGGAGCCGACGGACACGATGGGCATCGTGAACTTCAAGCCGGAGTACGACTACCAGCGTGCGCTGCTATGGGGCAACGGCACGTTTAACCCGATACTGAACTACACGGTGAAGGGCATCCTCTTCTATCAGGGCTGCTCCAACGTGGGCGATCCCGGCAACCAGTATTCCGAGCGTCTGAAGCTGCTGGTGGAGCAGTGGCGCGGACAGTTCGGCCTGGGCGAGATTCCCTTCTACTTCGTGGAGATTGCTCCCTTCCACTACGACAACGTGAACGCCGACAACGGTGCCCGTCTGCGTGAGCAGCAGTATCGTGCTCAGCAGATCATCCCCAACAGCTCGCTGGTGAGCACCAACGACCTGGTGTATCCCTACGAGACGACGCAGATTCACCCTGCACAGAAGCGGCAGGTGGGCGAGCGCCTGGCATACACGGCCCTGAACCGCGACTATGGCTTCGAGCAGGTGTGGTACAAGGGCTCGTCGTTCAAGGACATGATGATCAAGGACGGCAAGGTGTATATCCATCTGCAGGACGAGTATGGTGCCATGAGCCGCTTCGAGGACATCGAGGGCTTCGAGGTGGCCGGCGACGACCGTGTGTTCCATCCTGCCCAGGCCGTGCATTTCTGGCAGCCGGGCGGCGGCTATTGGGATGAGGCCATCATCGTCAGCTCGCCGGAGGTTGAGAAGCCGGTGGCCGTGCGCTACTGCTTCAAGAACTTCCAGATAGGCAATGTGAAGAATGGCGCAGGACTGCCGCTCTTCCCCTTCCGCACGGACAACTGGTAGTGTTTACCCCTAACTACCCATAACTACCCCTAACTACCTCTAAAAAATGATAAACCGACAACTACTGGAACCTGAGAGCATCGTCGTGATAGGCGGCTCCAACAATGTGCATAAACCAGGCGGCGCCGTGGTACGCAACCTGATGAGCGGCGGCTATAGCGGCGTGCTGCGTGTGGTGAATCCCAAGGAAGACGAGGTGCAGGGCATCAAGGCCTTCCACGATGCCCGTGAGCTGCCGCCCACCGACCTGGCCATCCTCGTGGTGGCGGCCCGCTTCTGTCCCGACTATGTGGAGCTGCTGGCAAAGGAGAAGGATGTTCGTGCGTTCATTATTATTTCGGCAGGCTTCAGCGAGGAGACACCCGAGGGTGCCCAGCTGGAGCAGCGCATCCTCGACACCTGCGAGCAGTACGGCTGTGCGCTGATAGGTCCCAACTGCATCGGCCTGCTCACACGCTGGCATCACTCGGTGTTCACCAAACCCATCCCGCAGCTCAATCCCCGTGGCGTCGATTTCATCAGCGGCTCGGGTGCTACGGCTGTCTTCATCCTGGAGAGTGCCGTGACGAAGGGCCTGCAGTTCAACTCGGTGTGGAGTGTGGGCAACGGCAAGCAGATAGGCATCGAGAGTGTGCTGGAATACATGGATGAGCACTTCGACCCGGAGCGTGACTCATTGGTAAAGCTGCTCTATATCGAGAACATCGCCGACCCCGACAAGCTGCTCTTCCATGCCACGAGTCTCATCCGCAAGGGCTGTCGCATCGCCGCCATCAAGGCTGGTGCATCGGCAGCAGGCAGTCGTGCCGCCTCAAGTCATACGGGTGCCATCGCATCGAGTGACAGCGCCGTCGAGGCCCTCTTCCGCAAGGCAGGTATCGTGCGTTGCTATGGCAGGGAGGAGTTGACGACGGTGGGGTGTATCTTCACGCTGAAGGCCACGACCCCTCTGCATCGCTTTGCCATCGTCACCCACGCCGGAGGCCCTGGCGTGATGCTCACCGATGCGCTGTCGAAGGGTGGCATGTCGGTGCCGCCATTCCCGGCCGAGGTGGCCAATGAGCTGAAGACGAAGCTCCTGCCTGGCAGCAGCGTGGCCAACCCCATCGACATCCTGGCAACGGGTGGGGCAGAGCACCTGGGCATCGCCATCGACTACTGCGAGAAGGCCGACGACATCGACGCCATCATGGTGATCTTCGGCACACCAGGACTGGTGAAGATTTTCGAGGTGTATGACGTGCTCGACAAGAAGATTCGCGAGTGCAGCAAGCCCATCTTCCCCATCCTGCCCAGCGTCAGTACGGCAGGGCCCGAGGTGCAGGAGTTCCTGAAACGCGGCCATGTGAACTTCAGCGACGAGGTGACGCTGGCCACCGCCCTCACCCAGATTATGAAGACACCCGCCCCTGCCGAGCAGAACGTGGTGGTGAACGGGGTGGATGTGCCCCTTATCCGTCGTATAATCGACGAATGTTTTCGTGGGTACGAAGGTACGAAGGTACGGGGGTACGAGAATAGTTCAAGCGCAGAAGGTAATCTCGTACCCACAGCCTCGAAAGAGGCTGCCCCCCGTACCCCCGTACCTCCGATTTCGTTTTACCTCGCACCACGAATCGTGCACGAACTGCTCTCTGCTGCCGGCATCCCGACGGTGCCTGAGTTCGTCAGCGACAAGAAGGAGGAGGTGCTGGCCTTTGCCGAGAAGACAGGCTTCCCGGTGGTGGCGAAGGTCGTGGGGCCTGTGCACAAGAGCGACGTGGGCGGCGTGGCACTGAACATCCGCTCGAAGGAGGTGCTGAGCGCTGAGTTCGACCGCATGATGCAGATACAGGACGCTACGGCTGTGATGGTGCAGAAGATGATTCGCGGCACAGAGCTGTTCATCGGCGCGAAGTATGAGCCGAGGTTCGGTCACGTGGTGCTCTGTGGTCTTGGCGGCATCTTCGTCGAGGTGCTGAAGGATGTGTCGTCAGGTCTTGCGCCGCTGAGCTACGAGGAGGCCTATTCGATGATTCGCTCGCTGCGCGGCTATAAGATCCTGAAGGGCACCCGCGGCCAGAAGGGCATCAACGAACGCAAATATGCCGAGATTATCGTAAGGCTCTCGACCCTGCTGCGCTTTGCCACAGAGATCAAGGAGATGGACATCAATCCGCTGCTGGCCGACGAGCAGGACGTCATCGCCGTCGATGCCCGCATTCTGGTGGAAAAACAATAAACATAGCCTTCAACCATTAACCTTCAACCATCAACCATCAACTAAAAAATGCTACAGATTCGCTGCAAGAACAATAACGTGACGAAGAGCTTTCCTGAAGGGAGCTCGCTGCTCGACGTCTATCAAGAGTTTGCCGACGACATCCACCTGCCTTATCCTGTCGTCTCGGCCAAAGTGAACAACGTGTCGCAGGGCCTGAAGTTCAGGCTCTTCCAGAATCGCGACGTGGAGTTTCTCGATGCCCGTGCAGGGTCGGGACACCGCGTCTACGTGCGCTCGCTCAGCTTCGTGCTCTACAAGGCCACGCAGGACGTTTTCCCAGGGTCGAAGCTCTTCATCGAGCACTCGTTGTCGAGGGGTTATTACTGTAATTTCAAGAAGAAAACTGGCGAGCCGCTCACCGATGATGACGTTGCCGCCATCAAGGTGCGTATGCAGGAGATTGTCGACCTCGACATGCCCTTCCGCCGCAACGAGGCAACTACCGAGGAGGCTATCCGCGTCTTTGCCGAACGAGGTTTTTCCGACAAGGTGAAGCTGCTGGAGACGAGCGGACAGATCTACAGCGACTACTACATGCTGGGCGACACCGCCGACTACTACTATGGGCCGCTGGTGCCCTCGGCCAGCTATCTGAAGGTGTGGGACCTGCAGCGCTATCAGGACGGTATGCTGCTGCGTGTGCCCGACTGGAATGACCCGTCGCGGGTGGCTGAGTATGTCGACATGCCCAAGACCTTCGAGATGTTTGCCGAGAAGACACGCTGGGACATCATCATGCGCCTCTCCAATGCGGGCGACGTCAACAAGGCCATCCTCCGCGGCTATGCCTCAGAGCTCATACAGGTGAGCGAGGCCCTGCAGGAGAAGAAAATCGTGCAGATAGCGGAGGATATTGCGCAGAAAAAGCCTAAGTTGGTCCTCATTACCGGCCCTTCGTCATCAGGCAAGACCACGTTCTGCAAGCGTCTCTCTATTCAGCTGCTTGCCTGCGGATTGAGGCCGATGGCCTTCTCTACCGACGACTATTTCGTCAATCGTGTGGACACCCCGAAGCTGCCCAACGGCGACTACGACTTCGACAATATCGAGGCTGTCGACTATAAGGTGCTGCAGGAACACCTCTCACGACTGATGCAGGGCGAGACGGTGGAGGTGCCGGAGTTTAACTTCACCACAGGCAAGCGAGAATATAACGGCAAGAAGCTGAAGCTGCAGCGTGACGCCGTGCTTATCATGGAGGGCATCCACGCCCTGAATCCGCTGCTGACGAGCCATATCCCCGACGAGGCGAAGTTCAAGATTTATATCTCGGCCCTGACCAGCATCTCGCTGGATGACCACAACTGGATTCCTGTACGCGACAACCGCCTGCTGCGCCGTATCATCCGCGACTACAACAAGGGCGCCTTCACGGCTCGCGAAACCATCAGCCAATGGAAGAATGTGTGTGAGGCCGAGGATAAGTGGATTTTCCCCTTCCAGGAGACGGCCGATGTGATGTTTAACTCGGCATTGAACATCGAGTTTGCCGTGCTGCGTCCCCATGCCGAGATCATCCTCTCAGCCATTCCCAAAAACTGTCCTGAGTATGGTGAGGCCCATCGATTGCTGAAGTTCCTGCATTTCTTCCTGCCCGTCAGCGACAAGGAGATTCCACCCACCAGCATCATGCGTGAGTTCGTGGGCGGCTCGAGCTTCAAGTACGAGAGGTAGAATTTACAACATCACCTCCAAAAGACGGGGTCCTCTGGTTTTAGCATTGGCAAGCCAGAGGATTCCTTTTTGCAGTTGCTCCATGTCGGTGGCCACTTGGCGACTGACACCACATTGCTGGCAGATACCCTTGGCGGTGGTGTGGTGAGCTCCGGCCACGAGGGCAGGATGGGCAGCACTCTGACCGAGGCCTTGCAGGTGGTCGAAGATGGCTCCGTGGCCGTTGTTCAGCAGCAGGATGCGCAGGTTCAGACGCGGAAGGAGCGTATTCCACAGCGCATTCTGGTCGTAGAAGAAGCTGAGGTCGCCGATGACACAGAAAATTAGAGGTAAGGGATGAGAGGTGTGAGGTGAGAGGGCGGCTGCTGCAAACCCTGCTGCCGTGCTGAGCGAGCCCTCAATGCCGTTGGTGCCACGATTGCACCACACGGGATGGCCCTTCGCATAGCGGTTGGCCAGGCGGATGGCGGTGCTGTTGGCGTAGTGAAGGTGGAAGGTGGAGGGTGGAAGGTGGAGAAGCTGTTCTTCCAACAGACGTACGGCACCCTCCTCGCTGAAGGTCAGAGGGGTATTGTCGAGCTGCTGGCGGGCATCGCTCAGCAATTGCAGCCACCGTCTGCGGTATTTGGTCTTGGCGACGGCGTGGGCAGGCTTCATGTTCGACAGCTTTGTGCTCAGCGCCTGCAGGATAGCCTCGGCATCGCCTACCACGAGGCCACGCAGATTCTGGAAGGTGTCCTCCACCTCGCCCGTCAAGCTGATACGCCAAGTGTGAGCATCCTTCGCCTCACGCAAAAAATGCTTCAGCCGTTTGCTCACGATGGCATCGCCTACATAGAGGATGAAATCAGGTAGGAGGGAGGATAGAGGAGAGTGGAGAGAGGAGAGTGGAGGGAGGAGTGAGGAGGGAGTGAGCACATCATCGAAAGGACTGACGCTGGTGAAGGGCGCAAGGGCCTCATGTAGCACGATGATATGGCTGAAGAGATGGTCGATGCCTTCATAGTGGAAACGGTGAGGGCTCAGCTGTCCGAAGACGATGAGTGGGCGCTTGGCATTCTGTAGGTCGTCGAGGAGCTGCTGCGGCAGACAGCTGTAGTCGGTGGCTGGTGCATAGCGTCGGATGACACGCTCCTCAGGCAGCGTCTCAATGGTGAAGTCAAACAGCGGCTCGTTCAGCGGCACGTTGATGTGCACGCAGGGGTGGGTGTCGTCAGTAGCCTCGATAAGTGCCTCGTTCACCAGACGGTTGCAATGCCAAGGAAGAGGAGAGAGAAGAGAGGAAAGAGGGGAGAGAGGTGAGAGATCGGGCAGGGTTACCGTTTTCTTCACCCAAGGAGCGAGGGCACCTGGCTGTTGGAGTGTCTGGCCGTCGAGCTGGTCAATCCATTCAGCAGGGCGGTCGGCAGAGACGATGATGAGCGACTGGTGCTGATAGTGGGCCTCGGCTACGGCAGGAGCTAGGTTGAGTAGCGCCGTCCCACTGGTGACGCACACCACCACGGGCTCGTCGGTGGCCTGAGCGATGCCGAGGGCGAAGAAGCCCGCCGACCGCTCGTCGGTGATGGGATAGCACTTGATGTCGGGGCACTCGTTCAGGTTGTGCACGATGGGCGCGTTCCTGCTGCCAGGACACACTACAGCATGCTTCACGCCGTGAGCTACGAGCAGGCTGGTAAGGATATTGACGCTGGGCTTATTGGAGAACATAGGACTGTGACTACTGGGATGATTGGGTTACTAAAAGGCGGCGCATGGTGTCCATCTTTGCTTCGGTCTCCTGCCACTCCTGCTGCTCGTTGCTCTCGCACAAAAGGCCGCCGCCGGCATAGAGATGGTAGGCGCTGTCGGTGATGTGCATACAGCGGAGGGAGACAAATAGATGCGTGAGGTGTGAGGAGAGAGGTGTGAAATTTTCGTTTTTGTTTTCGTTCATATTAAATGGCCCCATGAAGCCGCTGTAGTAGTGGCGAGGGGAATGTTCGTGGCTGATGATGAAACGCTGTGCCTCGTCCTTTGGCAGGCCGCAGACGGCTGGGGTGGGATGGAGTGCTTCGAGGAGCTTTCCCACGCGCGTACATCTTTTATTGTCTAAGGAGAAGGTGAAGTCGCTGCGCAGATGCACCAGATGGGCAGCACGAACGGTGCGAGGTCCCTCCTCGCAGACGTCATCGGAGAATCGGCGCAGCACGTCGGCAAGATAGGAGGCGACATAGCGCTGCTCCTGGATGTTCTTCGCCGACCAGCGCAGGTGCTGTCCCTCGTCGTCGGCTTTGTCGGAACGTAATCGCATCGTGCCTGCCAAAGCAATGGTGCGCCAACGGCTTTCAGGAAGGTGCTCCCCTCTTACCTCTCCCGCCTGTGGGAGACTTTCCAATAGGATCTCAGGCGAGGCGGTGAGCCACATGCCACTCTGCGGTGTGCTGACCAGTGCCACGAACATGCGGGGATAGAGCTGGCAGGCTCTCTGGAAGAGCTCCATCGGCGTGGTCTTGCCGTCGTTGCCGACGGTAGCGCATCGTGCTAGCACCAGCTTTCGGAATTGTCCGTCAGTAAGTGCCTTGTGGAAGATGGAGAAGTCTTCGTGATAGTGTTGTTGGCTATTGTTGACCGGAAAATGGTTGTTGTTTATCGGATATTGGTGATTGTCTATTGTGCAATGGTTATTGGTAATGAGTACAATTGGCTCCTCCTCAGAGACCATAAAGGGAGCTATGAGGAAACCCTGCTGATCGTCTAGCTCGGCAAGGGAAGGCACAACCACGGCATCACCTTCAATCATCGTGCAGCTGTCGGCATGCGGCAGACGAAAGATGGCGAAGCTGTTCATTTGTGATGGATGATGTAGTTGGTGACACGAACGCTGGAAATCAGCTCCTCGGCAGTGTTGCGGATATCCACCTGCCACACATGCAGCGTGGAGCCCTGACTAATCAGATGAGCGTAGGCTGTAACGGTGTCGCCCTCGCAGACAGCTTTCACATGACTGCCGCTCACCTCAATGCCCACGCAGGCACAGCCGGGACAGAGCGCCGACGAACCTACTCCCGCTACATTCTCGGCCAAAGCCAAGGAGGCTCCGCCGCTGAGGAAACCGAAGGGCTGACGATTGCGCTCGTCCACCTTCATGCGAGCCATACAAGTATCACCCTCGGGCGTGGAGATAAACTCCATCCCGAGGGCGGTGCTGAGGTTGGGCCTCTCATTGATAATCTGATTGATTCCTTCGACGTTCATAGATAGCTAGAATGACTAGTAAAACTAGTTTTGACTAGTAGAACTAGTTTTAACTAGTAGAACTGGGAATTACTTGAAGAGCGAGTATTCCTTGATGCCCCAAGCCAAGGCACTGGCGCCCAGGACGTCGCGCTCGTGGTCTTCGAGGGCTGAAGGGAGGAACTTCACATGGCCGCGGGTGTTGTGGAACACGTGTGCCTCGAATTCCTCGTGGGCAGGGAGCAACAGATAATTGCCTGCACGTGCGAGGCCGCCTGTGAAAATGATAGCCTCAGGGTCGAGTATGGAGGCATAACCTGCCAGAATAAAACCCAGCATCTTGCCTGTGCGGCGGAATACCTCCACCGCCAGCTCGTCGCCCTGCTCGCAGAATTCATGGATGATTTTCGGCGTCAAACGCTCGGCATTGCGCATGAGTGAGGGCTTGTCGCTCTCAGCCATGATCTCCTGAGCAGTGAGCACGACGCCCTTGGCGCCGCAGTAGGCCTCCATACAGCCTTTCTTGCCACAGCCGCATGTGCGTCCTCCAAGGACGGCGCAGGTATGGCCAACCTCACCCGCAAATCCATCGGCACCTAAATGTACTTCGCCATTTGAGAAGATACAGCTGCCGATGCCATGTCCCAATGCCATCACAATGAAGTTGTTCATGCCGTGCGCTGCACCGTAGGTGTGTTCGCCCAGTGCCGTTACGTGCGCATCGTTGCCTAATGCCACGGCGATACCCATACGGTCGCGCAGCATGGCTGCCAGGGGTACTACGCCTTTCCAGTGAAGGTTGGGAGCATTCTCGATGCAGCCAGTGCGGAAGTTGGCACTTGGTGCGCTAATGCCCATCGAACGAATATACTCATAGCCGCCATTCTCCTCAGCCAGCATCACTATCTTCTCGCTCAAGGCACTCACGTAGTCGGTGGCAGTAGCATAGTCTTGTGTGTTGAGACCGTCGCGGGCAATGATGTTGCCACGCACGTCGACGATGGCATAGCTGGTACGGTCGATGCTGATATCAACGCCAATGACCCGATTTTTTACGATGTCCTCTATCATGGTCAGCCTACTTTATTTAAACAATGAGTATTCTTTCACCTGCCATGCCAAAACACTGGCTCCCAACACGTTCTGCTCCATGTCGGTGAGTGTGGAGATGAGGAATTTTACTTTATTTCGCATATTGTGGAAAACGTTGTCCTCGAAGACCTGCTTGGCTGTGTCGAAAATCCAGGGGCCTGAACGGGATACGCTTCCTGTGAAGATGACGGCTTCGGGATTGACAACCGATGCATAGTTGGCGATGCCGACTCCCAGCATCTCGCCTGTGCGGCGCATGGTCTCAAGAGCCAGCTCGTCACCCTGCTTGCAGGCATCGGCAATGAGCTGCAGATCCAATTGGTCGTGATTGCGCATCAGTGAAGGCTTGTCGCTCTTCTTCATCATTTTCTGGGCGGTGAGGATGATGCCCTCTTCTGCACAGTAAGTCTCCAGACAGCCGCGTCCGCCACATCCGCACTGTCTTCCAGTGGGATTGACGCACATGTGACCAATCTCGCCTGCAAAGCCCTCGTGTCCCAGATGAGGCCGCCCGTTGGAGAAGACGCAGCTGCCCATGCCCGGGCCTAAGGTGATGACGACGAAGTCGCTCATACCGTGAGCCTTGCCGAATACCTGCTCGCCCAGCGCCCTTACGTGTGCATTGTTGCCAACGGCCACAGCCATGCCCAGCTGGTCGCGCAGCATGGAAGCCAGGGGTACCTCACCCTTCCAAGGCAGGCAGGGAGAGTGCTCGATGCAGCCTTTGACGTAGTTGCCGCTCAATACACCCACACCCACGGAGCGGATGGTGTCGTAGCCCCCGTTTAGTTCCATCAGTTCGACGAGCCTTTCGGAGAGGAAAGTGACGAATTCGCTGATGTACGGATGTTCCAAAGTGGGGAACTCATCTTGTGCGATGACATTGCCCCTTACGTCAACAATGGCGTAGGATGTCGCATCTAATCCGATGTTGACACCCACGACACGTCTTTTGGATGTATGTTGAAGCATAGCTTTATTAATTCGGTTAGTCTTTCTAATGCATGGCAAAAGTAGCAATATTTTTCATTCTTGCCAAAAGATTTCTCGTTTTTTTTGCTGATGTCAACATTATTTCTTAATTTTGCCAGCGAAATAAGACTTTTTTATCATTTAATTTATCATCAAAAACCAAAAAACACAAGCGTATGAAAAAGTTAATGATTGCACTTATGGCCATTGTTGCCATGACATTGATGTCGAGCTGTGGAAACTCAAGCCTGAGTGATGACCCGAAGGAAATGGTTGGTCAGTTGGACGAGAACCTGAAGGCTGGCGACGGCAACAAGTTCGTGACGATGCTGGGCGACGTGAAGACAAAGGCCATCAGCTTCCTCAAGGACAATCCCGGCAAGGCTAAGGAGTACCTGCAGGCCGCTCAGAAGTTCCTGGTGGACAACAAGGACAAGGTGGCTGAGGTGATTGGCAAGATTTCTGACAGCGAGATTGCCAAGAAGGCTCAGAGCCTCGTCAGCGATATGAGCAGTCAGGACGTTGGCAAACTGCTTGAGAACATTCCCGGCCTCTAATTAGGATATGAAGAAACTTTTTCTGGCACTCGTGGCCGCCTCCACGCTGCTGCTCACAGCCTGCTCGTCATGTCTGGGTACTACGCCCACACCTGGTGAGGCAGCACCGCAAGGTGAGGCTCCTGACGACACGCAGTCGATGGTCTTAGTCCTTGACTCGTTGCTCAAGGCCGGCAACGGTGCACAGTTTTATGCCATCCTGGCCAATGTGCCTGAGAAGATGATGGAGGTGACCGATACGACTCAGGCAAGAGAGTACCTGATAGAGCTGCAGGAATACCTGTCGTCACATCAGGAGCAAATCGACAACCTTGTCCAGAATACTTCCGACGCAATAGCCAAGACGGAGTTGCCTGGCCTCGTGACGTTCTTCAGCGACATCGACATGCTGCAGAGTGTCTATGGCTTTGTCATGCCCGTCGATATGGCCGCAACCAATGAAAATGAATAATCTGTTGAATATCAACGGGACATGCGCACATGGCGTATGCCCCGTTTTTTTCATAACCACCAAAAACTATTGTCTATGAAGAGAAAACTACTCACTCTGTTGGCCCTTACTCTCTGTGCCAGTGCCTTCTGTGCCATTGATCCTAACACTGTAGAGGTGAAGTTCAACGGCAATACTGCTACCGTCACAATGGCTGACAACATCAAGTCCTTTGTCACTGTAGCCAGCGGTACGTCGTCGCACGTCAAGCTGGTGCAGGCGGAGAGCTTTTTGGGCATCGATGCCACTACGGACAATGAGGATGGCGAAATCATCTATGTCCTCTCCGGCACATCCACCGATGGAGAGTTCTATCTTGAGGGAGCCTTCAAGTGTACTGTCGAGCTGAACGGCATAGAGCTGACCAATCCTTCAGGTCCTGCCATCAACCTGCAAAATGGCAAACGCTGTTCCGTCAGTGCCAAGAAAGGTACTACGAACACCATTTCTGATGGCGCCAACGATGATTTCAATGGCTGCTATCATTGCAAGGGTCACACCAAGTTCAAGGGCAAGGGCACGCTGAATGTGACGGGCAACTCGGCCCACGCCGTCTATAGTAAGGAATACGTCGAGATCAAGAACCTCACGCTGAACATCACCAGTGCCGTGAAGGACGGTATTCATTGCAAGGAGTATTTCCTGATGGAGAGTGGTACCGTGAACATCAACACTGCTAGCGACGACGGCATCCAGGTGGAGCTGGCCAATGACCCAGTGACGGGTGTCATTGCTGGCCACGAAGACGAGAACACGGGAAACTTCTACATGACGGGCGGCACGCTGACCATCAGCAGCTATAAGGGCAAGACCGTGAAGGCCGACGGTGATATCGTCATCACTGGCGGAAAACGCAACTATGACGAGAATGATATGCAGTCTTATGCAGGCATCGCCGATCAATGGGCTGATGCAACTGCCGCATCGTTCTACGACCTAAATGGCCGACGCATCAGCCAGCCGCAGCTACGTGGCATCTACATTGAGCGTCGTGGCAACAAGACCATTAAGCGGATTGTCCGTTAGCGCTGTTCTTATTTGAGAATAACTTTGCCGTTGATGATGTTGAGTCCACGGCGAGGCTGCTGCAAACGAATGCCTTCCATCGTGTAGACGGTGGAGGGCTTTTGTTCTGCCTCTAGCTCCTGAATACCTGTGGCGCCATTGAAGATGTCTTTCACCTCATCATCGCTCAGGACGTAGTTGTAGATGCGCAAGTCCTGCATGAGACCGCTGAAGTTGGGATCGTCGTTGAAGAAGCTGCGCCCAATGTAATTGATAACGGGCTTCAAGTCGGCCGGGCAGATGGTGATAGCAGTGCTGCTGGCCTTAAGCTCGCCGTCCACATAGATGCAGGCTTTCCCCTTTTTGATGGTCACGGCCACGTGCTTCCACTGTCCTGTGCCCAGCTTCGGAGCATCGAGGTGTTCCTCCGTGCCGCCGTTCTTGATGGCCAACCGCATGACGGAGCCGTTGGTGGGGGTGAGGTAGAAGTAATGATCAGTGTCGTAGCCGAAGTCAAACAGCCGCTGCCATCCTGCCGTAGACGAAGGCTTCACCCACATCGCTATGGTCAGTTCCTCGCTGGCAGGAGTGTTGACGGGCAGTTGCAGCCATTGGCTGCCGCCGAAACTGAGTGCCTTTGTGCCTTCCTCATGGCCTGCAATGAAGTTGGTGTTGATGGCGGAGGCAGCGTTGCGCCAATTCTCAGTGACATCGTTGATAGTGCCCACCATCGTCCAATGGCCTACGAGTGTCCTGTCGGTTGGGACAGTAGCGCTGGCTACTTCCGAGGGCGTGCTCTGGTTTTGGGCGATGTCGATGGCCTTTACCTTATAAAGGTACGTGTGGCCAGGCAATGCGGTGTTGTCTACATAGACAGCCGTGCTGAGTCCTTCTGTCGGCTGTGCTATGCGACGTGCAATGGTGTTCCATTCTTCGCTTCCCTCCTCGCATCTCAACACCATGTAGCCGTCGAGGTCTTGCTCTGTGCCCATGTTCCAAGTAAGGAATACCGATGCCGATTGTGCAATTGCATCAAATCCTGTGGGTTGTGCAGGTGCCTTCGTCTCGTAGGTGACGTCGACGGGCATCAGACGCCATTGCAGGAGTCGTTTGCTGGAGTCCTTGCTGGGCAGAGTGCGTTGGTCGATATTGGTGTTGTTTTCCGTGCTGCTCGACGAAGCGGCAAGATAGAGTGCACTTTCGCGATTGCGTATGTAGTAGTAGCCGTTGCCTGCATATTGTAGGTACCACTGCTCGTTGCTGCTTGGTATTGTATTCTGGGAGTATGCAATGATGTTAGCAGCGGTCTCGGTGGAGAAGTCCAGCACGTTCATCCTCGTCTTTTCATTGTCGACAGAGGTGAAGTCAAAGAAACTGAAGTCGCCGCCAATGCGTGTGCTGACAGGCTTCACGTTCCATTGTTGCTTGGTAGTACCCGTGTATTTCTGCATCACAATGTTGTTGCCACTGACAGCTGCGACGTTGCCCGTCGTCCTGTTCACCAACTTGTATACACCTTCGGTAATGGGTACGGGTGGCACGTCGTCGCCATAGGTGATGTCGATGACACGTTCTGCATTGGTTTGTCCATTCTGGTAGCCTGTGCCACCAGGAATCACCATGCGATATTGTCGGGTGGGGCCGTTGCCGTCGAAGTAGACGTCGCGATCTAATGACACAAACTGATAGCTCGTGTTCTTGGCCTGTCGCTCGCTGGTTCCGATAAAGGCCTTTACACGGCCGTCGTCATGTCGGTAGACACTGGCTGAGGTCCAATTGTCGCGATGCTCGCCGTAGCCGAGCCGCTCACCATGACTGCTGATGTCGCAGAACTCTCCGCGGGCACGGCTGTCGAATCCCCACCAGATACCTACGGTCATGCCGTATTCCAGGCCTGTCATCGCCTCGGTCACGTTGTGCATCTCGTCGTTGTAGCCTACCTTGCCGTCCTTTACCAATTGCTGGTAGAAGTTGGCGTAGTTATCGAAAGAACCCGCCAGCTGGTGGGTATTACCCCAGTCATAATACTGCTTGCCAGTAGTGTACCATGCCAAAGCCTTGTCATCGTTCAGCGTGTTGCCGCCCACGATGTTGACACCTTCCATGCGTGGATAATTCTCGCGTAACAGCTTTGCCACCTGCACTTGCCTCTCCACAGTAGCACCCTCCTCGGTGCTCCAGTAATCAGGCTCGTTGAAGGGCGAGATACCCACAATGGGATGCTTCGTATTCTCCTGCATCCAGTGCACATGGCTGTTGATCATTGCGGCCCAATGCTCCACATTACACTTTTTATTCACCACAAAATAGTCGCAGGTGCCTGCCTCTTGGTCAGCAGTGAAGACAATAGGCAGCGACTTGTTTACGATGTCGAAGATGCCGGTACGTTGCTTCATCACGTTGATGATGTCGCTGGTCAGGGCTGAATCGTTTACCAACGGCTTGGTGAAACGGTAGGCCGAGCGTCCGATGCCTACATTCTCCTTGCCCATGTGATTGACACCTTTGCGCAGATTTTGCTCGCTGATCCATGCCTGATCCAGGCCCCACGTGGGATTGAAACGATGGCCCGTCTCACTAATGTCGAAGGGCACAGTGACGTCAGCTTTTGTCACCACTTGAGCATGACAAGACGCCAGCATAAAGTAGCTGACTATGAGGAGGATAGAGTGTTTCATCTGATGATAATCTTTGTAGGTTTACCGTTTTCCACTTTGATGTAGACCCCAGGACGCAATGCTTGCTGCTTGACAGGCACACCACTGGTGGTGTAGAAGGTGGCTGGTTGATGGTTGAAGGTGGATAGAGGGATGATGTCAGCCGTGAGCACATCCAACTCACTGTCTGTAATGCCTGTGATGGGAATGGTTGGGCCGTTCCATGAGGAGAGGATCGTGTAAGGATCGCTGTTTTTGTCGTCGAAGGGGCGTAACACAGCGTGATAGTTGCCGACGGGCATGCGGCCTTCTGGCTTGCACCAGACACCGTTGATGAGGGCGTAATGCTTGGAGGGCACATTGCCGGTGGTGGCATAGAAGCCGCGAAGGTTGCCCGTACCTCTGCCATTGGCCTTTTCTTTCATCTCGCCGTATTCGCGGAAACGAGCCATATCCTCATCTGGCATGTAGATGAAAGGTTCTCCGGCCTCCACCTCCTCTATTTCTTCCAGACACAAGGCAGAGTAATCGCTTAGGATGCCAGCTATCTGATAGAATTTCAATTTCGGTGAAGCTGCGACATTATAGGGCAGACACCCCGTTTGCCATTGCCCAGCTGTGACCTGCGTCTGATAGTAGGGGATGAAACGCAAAGCAAAGTCTGTGGCACACCACCATCCCTCGCGGTGGTCGCCGTTTGCACTCGTGTCACCTATCTTATGGTAGGCGTTGTCGACGACACCGTTCTTTGAGCTTTCAAAGCCAATGGTCAGGTTTTCACCATTATCCACGTAGAAGGGTGGGGTGGTGAGCGTTTCCCAGCGGTCATCCACGCTGATGTTAGTCAGGTCGAGATAGTCCTTGCTCAGCACAGGGCTGACGTGTGTCTCGCTGTCCTTCGTCAGGAAGGCGTGCTGGTCGCTCAGACAGTAGTGCTGTGTGGAGGCACGACATTCCAGGAAGTAGAGGCCAGGCATGTCAATCGCCGCGATATCCTGCTTAATGGCCATGGTCTTGTCGGCGTTTCCTGCAGGATTGAGCGACCACCATGCATTCCAGCAAGTCACGCCGTCTTGTGTGGCCAGGCGCTGGTCGCCGCCCTGGTATGTGCCAGCTTTCACCGTCCATCCGTTAGTGCTGCTGAAATCTGGCGACTGCACCTTACCCTCAGCCGTGTTCAGTGACATATATTCGTCCATAGCGTCTGTCAGGGCGGTGTATTCATCCATCACCCATTGCGGCGAGATGTCGTTCTTGTTTGCAATTTCTTGTGCTATAGCAGCTAGCTCCTCGCTCCCTATGATGGGATATTGACTGACAATAGCGTTTATCTCATTAGCCCGTGCTCTTAGCAAGGGAAGCGTGACGGCAGCCTTGATGGCTGTGTCGGTGAGGTCCTTCATAAAAGCTATGTCCTCCTGCTTGTCGCTTTTGACCGTGGCCAGCTGTGTGGTAAGCTCACTATTGAATATCGGGTTATAGTCCATGAAGGCCTGTGCGCGTAGTCTTTCCTTGGCAGCGGCGTCGGCCAGTGCCTCGTCCTTGGTGTCAAAGAGTTGGAAGAGACGGAAATTGTCGAAGCGTGCCTGGGCGTTGAGGGTGTTTAGCAGGATGATGGCATATTCGTTTGCCCCACTGTTGAACGTGTAGAAACTAGTAAGCCATAGCGCCGATGTGTTGTTGAACGAGGCCACCGTCCCGCCATTGAGGGAGGTGCCGTTGCTGCTGAGGCCAACCCTGGCGATACTCTTGTCGCCCATATTGCAGGCGTCAGCCATGAAATAGTAATCTGAGTTTGGTTCAATTTTCACGGTGGTCTTTACGGCCTGTACGGTGTTCGTGCCACCATTGCCATAGCACTGTAGGTACGCATTGCCGTCAGCACCTCCGATGGCAGGAACCTGGAACCAAGGCTGGTCAAGCGCCGAGCCTTGTCCGTTTGTCCATCCGTAGAAACCCATGTCGAAGCTACCGTTGACAATGATGTTGCCGCCAAGATACATCGTCTTTTCACCGATGATGACAGGGTCGCCGGCTTGCACACCATTGTTCACAACCATGACGGTGTTTGTAGACTTGATGGTGCCGTTGGCCATCTTCTCAGTAATGCGGAATTCCCATCCTACCTGTGCGTCTATGTCGCTGACTGTGTACTTTCCTGTATCTTCCTTCAGGGGTACATCCAATACGGTAACCCATGCCTGCGAGCTGTTTTCGCGTTTCTGTACGTAGATGTATTCGTTCATCTCGCCGTTGCTTTCCAGCCAAGTGAGTGTGGCTTTGCCTAAAGCACCGTCAAAATCAATGCTCAAATCGGTAGGTGCTACCTGTGGCGGTACCTTCGGGACAAACTCCTTACCCTTGTAGCCCAAGCCACTGTTGATGGTGGCATAGTATTGTCCGGCGGGAGTAAGCGAGCCGTCGTCTCGAATGAGCTTTGAGGGGTTGCGCTCGCTGTTCCAGTAGTAATAGCGCTCCACGTTGGCATTGTTGTTCAGCACATTGCAGATGCGCTGCACGGCTTCTTTGTTCTGGGTCTCAGTGACGCCATTGGCAAAGGCACCATTATTGTTCCATGATGCGCCCCACACCCATTCCGAAATCCACACCGGACGGCCAGTGCTGTTCGTCCAGTTTGAAATGGTGCCGAAGTTGCTCTCCGGCCAGTAGCAGTGTAAGTCAACGATGTCGCATCGCCATCCCCTGGCATCTATCTCGTCGAAGAATGACTTCAGGAATCCCGTGCCGTTGGTATAGTCGCTGCCGTCCCACGATGAGGGCGAGCAGAGCCTCATGCCCGTAGCCATCAGATTCTCCCAATTGGCCAGGATGGTATCCAGGTCCTGCGGATGGTCGTCTGCCGAATTCCGCGGTTCGTTGTTTGTTTTCATGTGAGCCGAATAGTCCCTGCTGCCACACTCAGCCGGCGAGGGCCAGTTCTCATAGATGTGGTGGGGTACGCACTCAGCATCGGGCAGACGGGTCTCACCCAGTCCGAAGCTGTAGCATGACGTGACGTTCAGCGCGCTGACCGAGCTGGCGCGTGTATCGTTGGCCAGGGCCTGCTTGCCGGTGTCCTGCCATTTGAAGATTCTGTAGGACGAGATGCTCCTGTCGAGGATGGCGGGCAGCGAGGCCATCTCGATGTCCTTATCGGCGGCAATGAAGCAACGGCTGTAGCCACGGCCCTTCGCCTTGATGGAGAACGTCACCATATAGCCGCGCTTCAGCTTGAACGAGCGGATGCGGTTGTTCAGCTTGTCGTCAGTCAGCGTGTTCATGAATCCACCGTCGTTTTCCAGTCCGAAGTCGTCGGTCGACTCGCCTTCAAAGTTCTTCTCTGAGTAGACGGTGAGAGGGTTGAAGCTGTTGCCGTAAGGCAGGATGATGCAGCCGCGGTTGTAAATCTTTACCTGACAATTGGTGTTGTTCACGGCCTTTGCACCGTTGATCTTCACGTGAGTTGCCAGCATTGATATAGCCTTCGATGGCTTTACGTTCTGCAAAATGATGACTGCATGCTCTGTGTTCACGATATTGACGATGCCATCGGTGGTGAAAGGCGTGGAGCTGGTGACGATGTAGTCAACGTCGTTTTCCAAGTCCACTGCCGTGGTTACTTGTTCTACAGTTTGTTTGGTGTTTGCAGCCCATAGCTGCATCGACAACGTCACAGCCATGATCACAAATAATAATCTCTTGAATAGGTTTCTCATATTCGGGGTTCTTCAGATGTTAGTTCTTAGCCATATCAGCGTGCAAATATACGAAAAAAATGCGAAGCGACGAAATATTTCTTCCAAAAACGATGCGTTCCTTCAAAAAAGTAGCCTGATTCTTCGCTGTTCAGCCTTTTTTTCGTACTTTTGCAGCATTCTAAAATAATCATACAACAGAAAAGCAATGAGAAAGATTTTATCAATGGTACTTGTGATGTTGCTGTCATTGCCCTTGTGGTCGCAGACGTCGCGGCAGTTTACCGTGAACATCACCCCTGACGGACAGGCTAAGATAGAGGCCTATCTGCCTGCTCAACCCTCTGGCCGTGCCATTGTAGATTGCCCAGGCGGCGGTTATTCGCACTTGGCCATGCAGCATGAAGGCTACGACTGGGCTCCATGGTTCAACGAACGAGGAATCGCTTTTTTCGTCCTCACCTATAGGATGCCTCATGGTGACCGTACCATCCCCCTTGGCGATGCCCAGCAGGCCATCCGCATTGTGCGCGACTCTGCACAGGTTTGGGGCATTAATTCGCAGGATGTTGGCATCATGGGCTTCTCGGCTGGGGGGCATTTGGCCAGCAGTGTCTCTACGCATAGTGCCGATGACTGCCGTCCCAACTTCAGTATTCTCTTCTATCCCGTCATCTCCATGGATCAGCGTATCACACACAAAGGTTCGTGTGTGAATTTCCTTGGCGAGGAGGGTGCGAAAGACACGTTATTGGTCAATGAGTGGTCGAACCAAAATGCTGTGAAGAGTGAGGAGACGCCACCTGCCATCATTATTACCGCTAACGACGACCGAGTGGTGCCGCCTGTCACTAACTGTATTGCTTACTACAGCGCCATGCAGCTGGCTGGCAATCTTTGCTCACTATTTGTCTATCCATCGGGCGGACACGGCTTCGGCTTCCGCTCATCGTGGCCTTTCCACGACCAAATGCTGATTGAGGTAGATCGTTGGCTGCAGCATCTCTCACAGGTGCAGGCCAGTAGACAGCAAACTAAAAACAACTAACAGGCATGAAGATAAAGGTTTGCGGTATGCGCGACGGTGAGAATATCCGCGAGGTGGCGGCTCTCGGTGTCGATTATATCGGAATGATTTTCTGGAAAGGCTCGCCCCGTAATGTCACGATGGTGCCTACACATGCCGGCATCATCCCTGACCGTGCCAGCCTCTCACCTCTTGCCTCTCACCTCTCACCACAACGAGCCGGCGTTTTTGTCGACGAGATGCCGCAGAACATTATCACACGGGTGGTGAACTACCAGTTGGACGTGGTGCAGATGCATGGCAAGGAGAGTCCCACCGTTATCCGTAATCTGCGTGCCACCCTTGACCCGGACATTCGTCCAGGTATACAGTTTTGGAAAGCAATTAACGTGGGTTGTGCTGATGACCTGAAGACCTGCGAGCAATATTTCGACTGCATTGATACCTTCGTTTTCGACACGCGTGCTACTGTGCCTGGTGGTAGTGGCCAACAGTTTGACTGGCAGCTTCTTGATGCCTATCATGGCCCTGTCCCCTTCCTGCTCAGCGGCGGCATTGGTCCTGACGATGCGGAACGTGTAAAAGCGTTCCATCATCCGCAATGCATCGGCATCGACCTCAACTCTCGCTTTGAAAAAGCTCCAGCCCTGAAAGACGTTGCTTTATTGCGTAGCTTACTCACCCAACTATAATATTTTTCTTCGTAATCGTTTCCGTAAGGCATCTGTTTTTTCTCCCATATAAATTTTGTTGTTAGGATTGTTTTTTGTAACTTTGCAACCTATTACCCACAATCACTAACAACTACATGAAAAAATTCCTATCATTGCTGCTGCTAACCTTGCTGGCCTATATTCCTCTACAGGCCAACGAGTGGGATGCTGCTGTATACCAACAGATAGAACAGAGCATTCAGACACCTCAGATCAGCGGCAAGGACTATCTCATCACGAAGTTTGGCGCTAGGCCTGATGCCTCGGCAGCCGACAACCAGAAAGCTATACAGAAAGCTCTCGACATGTGTTCGAAGAAGGGCGGCGGCCGCGTCGTCGTGCCTGCTGGACGCTTTCTCACAGGTGCCATCCACCTGAAGAGTCATGTCGACTTGCATATTGAGGAGGGCGCCACGCTACTCTTCGCCTTTGAGCCGGAGCTCTATCCCATCGTGGAGACCACATGGGAAGGTCTCGATTGCTTCAACCTCTCGCCTTGCATTTATGCCAATGGTCAGACTGACATTGCCATCACCGGTAAGGGAACCATCGACGGTGGTGGTTCCAACGAGACATGGTGGCCTTGGGTAGGCGTAGCACATTACGGTTGGAAAGAGGGGGGCATTTCGCAGAGTAGGGAGGCTCGTCCACGTCTGCTTCGCTGTGGCGAGGACGGCGTACCTATGCGCGACGAACAGGGTATGCCCACCAAGGAGCGTAGCTTTGGTCCTGAGGATGGCCTGAGGCCGCAGCTCGTCAACTTCTACCAGTGCCAGCGCGTGTTAATTGAAGATGTTACATTGCTAGACTCGCCATTCTGGGTCATTCATCCTGCACGCTCGACCGATGTTACTGTGCGTCGCGTACATATTAATAATGCAGGTCCTAACGGCGACGGCTGCGATCCTGAAAGCTGTGACCGCGTGCTCATCGAAGACTGTTTCTTCAATACTGGTGACGACTGCATCGCCATCAAGAGCGGACGCAACCGTGATGGTCGTGAACACGCTATGCCTTCGCAGAACATCATCATTCGCAACTGTGAGATGAAGAACGGACATGGTGGCGTGGTCATCGGCAGTGAGATCAGCGGCGGCGCGAAGAATATCTTTGCCCACGACTGTGTGATGGACTCGCCTAACCTCGACCGTGTGCTGCGTATCAAGACCAACTCATGCCGAGGAGGTATCATCGAGAACATCTATGTGAAGGACATCAAGGTGGGACAGTGCGGCGAGAGTGTGCTGAAGATCAACCTCGACTATGACCACAATGAGATATGTTGTCGCGGCAATTTCCCTACCGTGCGCAATGTGCTGATGGAGAACGTCACCTGCGAGAAGTCAAAATACGGTGTGCAGATCATCGGCCTTGACGACGATACCTTCGTCTATGACATCGACGTGCGCAACTGCCGTTTTAACGGTGTGCAGCAGGGCAATTTCCAGAGCGGAAAGGTACGCGATGTACGCTTTGACAAACTCTATGTCAATGGAGGTCTCGTCCTCAATGAAAAGCCCTATAAGCACTACTCCGAATGGATGACTTATTCGGAGATGAAAAGAACGCCGAGTTCGTACCTCCTTGATTTCTCGACGAAGCCCAAGTGGAGCTATGTCATGGGTATCGAGCTGGAGGGTATGCTCGACACCTATCTTAAATATGGTGGCGAGGACATCCGTAATTACTGTCAGCTCTATACTGACACAATGATCAACGCCCGGGGCGACATTCGTGGCTACAATATCCTCGACTACAACCTCGACAACATTCGTACAGGCCATTTCGTCACCCGCATGTATCAGCAGTGGCCCGAGGAGAAGAACCTGAAGGCCATGAAGACCATGATGAAGCAGTTGCAGGACCAGCCGCGCACCAAGGCAGACAAGGTATATTGGCACAAGGCCATCTACGCCTATCAGGTGTGGCTCGACGGCATCTTCATGGGATTGCCCTTCCGGTGCCTGACAGCGTCTGTCGTAGCTTCCAATAAAGAACAGAAACGTGGGGATGTCATTAAGATTTATGAGGACGCCGTCAATCAGCTTGTCTCTACCTATGAGCGTACCCTTGATTCCACCACAGGCCTCAACCGCCACGCTTATGACGAGACACGCAAAGCTTTCTGGAGCGACAGTATCACAGGCCTCTCGCAGCATTGCTGGGGTAGGGCACAGGGGTGGTACACGATGGCACTCATCGAGGTTCTTGACGCCCTGCCCGAGTACTACGCTCGTCGCGTAGAGGTCATCGATCTGCTGAAGAAAGACCTCGACGCTGTCATTAAGTGGCAAGACAAGAAGAGCGGCGTGTGGTATCAGGTGATGGACTCGCCGGGACGAGAGGGCAACTATCTGGAGAGTACCTGTTCGGCCATGTTTACTTACGTGCTGCTGAAGGCCTACCGCAAGGGCTACGTCGGCACAAAGTACAGGGATGCAGGCATCAAGGCCTATCGCGGCATCATCAACAACTTCATCCGCGTAAACGACGACAAGACCATCTCGCTCACCAACTGCTGTAGCGTGGCCGGTCTTGGTCCTGCCGCCACCGACGAGGTCATCGCCGCCATGAAGCAGGTGAACCCGAAAGGCAGCGTGAAGGAAAACAAACGGCGCGACGGCGGATATGCCTATTACCTGAGTGAACCCATTCGTGACAACGACGCCAAGGGCCTTGGCCCGTTTATCTGGGCCTCGCTTGAGATGGAGATGATGGGTTATGACACCGACAACGTTATGCAGCCCATCGACCGTAAGGCTGTGGTCAGCCGTAATAATCCTGTCATCACCGAGGTTGACCCGTTAGCCTCGCTCACCGTGGGCAATGGCCATTTCGCTACAACGGTTGATGTCACTGGCCTGCAGTCGTTCCCTTTTGAATATAGGGGTGGTGTTCCCCTGACAGCCATGTCCGACTGGGCGTGGCATAAGTTCGAAAACACCGATGGCCTCACGCCCGAGGACTCCTATAAAGCGATGGACTTGGGCCATGGCCACCCTGAGGTCTATGCAGTTGAGTACAAAGCCTCGAAGGGGGGGGCCGCCCGCAATGTCGCCGCCACCGAGTATTTTCGTGTGAACCCACACCGGCTGAACATGGGTGTGATCGGGCTTTCTCTTCCCGTTCAGCTCTCAGCGTTGACCGATATTCACCAAGAACTGAAACTCTATGATGGCGTCATCGAATCATCATTTAAGGCTGATGGTCAGCCCGTTGATGTCATCACCGCTGCTTTACAGGAAAAAGATGCCGTTGTCTACCGTATCAAATCGCCACTGCTGAAGGATGGCCGTGTTAACGTCTCCATTCGCTTCCCGTACCCCACTGGCAAGCACGCTGATGATGCTGCTGACTGGACGAAGCCCGAACGCCACTCATCCCGCATCATTTCCAGCAATGCCAATCATACTCTCATTGAGCATGTTATCGATTCTACCCGCTATTACCTTGCTCTCAGCTGGCAGGGAGAAGCCAAGCTGGAGGAGTGCGACCGTCATTATTTCGAATTGTCCACCTCAGCCGATTTACTTGAGTTTGAGGCGGAATACAGTCAGCAGCCAATTGCCAATAGTCGTCAGCTTGTCTTCAGTCAGGAGCTGAAGACAGTCATCAAGGCTTGGAACCGTTGGTGGAATGCTGGCGGTATTGTGGACTTCAGCCAGTGCACCGACCCAAGGGCCAAGGAGCTTGAACGGCGTGTTATCCTCTCGCAATACCTTACGCAAATCAACTGCGCCAACGCCCTGCCGCCTCAGGAGACTGGGTTGACGTATAATTCGTGGTTCGGCCGTCCTCATTTGGAGATGACTTGGTGGCACATGGTTGACTTCGCCCTTTGGGGACGTCCGCAGACCGTTGCCACGGTAATGGATTGGTATAACACCACAGCCTATCCCGTAGCTCGACAGATTGCCCAGCGACAGGGCTTTAAGGGTGTGCGTTGGATGAAGATGACTGATCCGTGGGCTGGAGAGGCGCCATCAAACACGGGCTCGTTCCTCATCTGGCAGCAGCCACATTATATATATATGGCGGAGGAGTTGTATCGTGCTACCCCAACAACTGCCACTCTCAAGAAATACGGTGAGCAGGTTGAAGAGACCGCCGCCTTTATGGCCGACTTTGTAAGCTACGACAATAAAGCAAAGCGCTATTTCCTACAGGGTGAGACTGCTATGCAGGAATCGATGTCGAAAGACTTCTCGTATAACCATCCCTTTGAACTGGCCTATTGGCAGTACGGTCTCAGCGTAGCCAATCAGTGGCGCGAGCGTCAGGGCAAACCGCGTAACACCGAGTGGGACAACATCATCAAGAATATGTCACCCCTTCCAATGAACAAGGATGGTATTTATATTGCAGGTCTGCCAATAGGCAAGACTGACAACCTGAAGAGTTTTGACCCTTTCGATGCCGTAGCTGCTGGTGCTGCTCCTGTTGTCTCGACGGAGACCTTTGAGGATAAATGCCGCAACGACCATCCTGCCGTCCTCGGCCCCTTTGGTGTGCTGCCCGCCAGTTCTGTAAGTTGCGATAGCATCGCAACAAATAAGACCCTCGACTGGGTGATGCAGAACTGGAATTGGACCACCACGTGGGGTTGGGATTACGGTATGACGGCGATGGCTGCCGCTCGTCTGAATCAGCCGGAGACGGCTCTCAAGGCTCTGCTCATCGACACGCAGAAAAATACCTATCTGAAGAACGGACACAACTTCCAAACCTCCGACCGTTTGCGCATTTATCTCCCAGGCAACGGTGCTCTGCTCACCGCTGTGGCTATGATGTGCGCTGGCTGGGACGGTTGCACGAATCCCTATAACCTAGGCTTTCCTCAGGATGGCACATGGAACGTGCGATGGGAGGGCCTTCAACGAATGCAATAAAAAAACAAACTATCTAACAAATCACCCAAACAAATGAAACGCTTTCTATTGAGTTTATTGTCACTCATTTTTTATTTATCCTTCGGCAGTATAGCTGCGCAGACCCCAGCCTTTCCTGGAGCTGAAGGCCACGGACGTTACGTCACTGGCGGTCGTGAGGGCGTGGTGCGCCACGTCACCAATCTCAATGATTCAGGCACTGGCTCGTTCCGTTCTGCCGTTCAAGGCTCAACTAAGAAAATCGTCGTCTTCGACGTGGGCGGTGTCATCGCCTTGAAGAGTAATGTGAATATTGGTGCCAACACCACCATTATGGGACAGACAGCCCCGGCACCAGGCATCACCTTGCGCTACTATTCCGTCAATCCCAATGGCAACAATATTGTAATGCGTTACATCCGCATACGCCGCGGACAGGAGAAGGACGTCAACGACGGAGCTGATGCCAGCACGGCACGCCACTATACGGGGATGATGCTCGACCACTGCTCGCTCTCGTGGAGCATTGATGAGGTGGCCTCGTTCTACGACAATAATAACTTCACCATGCAGTGGTGCACTATTGGCGAAAGTCTCTGCAATGCAGGTCATGGGAAAGGTGCTCATGGTTATGGTGGCATCTGGGGTGGCAAGCTCGCCTCCTTCCACCATAATCTCATCCTGCACGTGGCCAATCGCTCGCCTCGTTTCAACGGCGCCCGCTATAACTGGGCGGACTATAAAAAGAATCTGCTCTTCAGCGAGTATAACTGGGAGAACACCCTGCAGGCCGAAAACGTAGACTTCCGCAACTGTGTCATCTATAACACCAATGGCTGTTATGGTGGCCCAGGTGGCGGTAAGATCAATATGGTGGGTAACTATTACAAGAGCGGTCCCGGTGCTACTATCGACCGTCTGACACAGGTTACTGTGGCTGCTGATGGCAATGCTGGCAACGACCAGACTTTCTGGGGCATGACTAGCCGTTACTACGTTGATGGCAATACTATTGATGGAAAAGCTGCCGGTTGGGAGACCTTCCGCTATGACGATGGCACCATCGAGCGTAACGGCAAGCGATACTCGAAAGACCCCAATCACTACAATGGCGCCAACGAGGAGTATCTCACTGTGAACGGCACTGACTACATCTGTATGAAGCTTGACGAGGCAGGCCCCATGGGTGACATCACCACGCATACTGCTGCTAAGGCTTATCAGCTGGTTACTGCCTACGCAGGTGCTTCACTCTGCCGTGATGACGTGGATGAGCGTTATGCCACAGAGACCTTGAACGGTACCTGCACCTACAAGGGCTCTGTTACCAATCAGTGGGGACGCATTGACAAGGTGAGCGACGTCAACGGCTACACCGAGGCCAACTTCGGCACTGGGAGCCGTCCAGCTGACTTCGATACTGACAAAGACGGTATGCCTGACGCATGGGAACAGGCTAATGGCCTTGATCCCGCGAAGGACGACTCCAAGCTCTATACCATTGACAGCCAACAAATGTATACCAATATCGAGGTGTATTGCAACAGTCTCGTGCAGCCCATCATGCTTGCCTGCAACAGCGATGCTATTGAGGGACAGGCTGTGAGTGACTATTATCCCGCCTATTATAATGAGCAGGGGGAACTGGTGCCGGCTGTCAACGCTCCTATAGAGGATGCTATCGTACTCCCGTCGGCTTCGTCATCTGTCCCTTTTCCCTTTTGCTGCAACATGCAGGGCCAGCGTGTCTCAGCCAACTACCGTGGCCTCGTCATCCGTGAGGGACGGAAATACCTATCCAAATGACAATCAACGATACAAATTTAATTAACCATATTATTAACCAAAAACAAACAGTATGAAGTACAAATTACTAAGATTCTCCCTGTTGAGCATCTTTGTTATGCTTGGAGGATTCTGGGGCAACAGTGCTTGGGCCGCTGATAGGTGGGGCAAGACTGATGCTGCTAATTTAGAGTCGGGCGATGTGGTAGCCAATGTTGACCACTTCCGCGACATCAAGGCCGACCTGACGCAGTTGCAGGCTTTGGCAACGGGGAGCAATGTGTACATCACCGTGGCTGAAGACGGCACTATCAGTCAGACCGACAATGCTGAGAACGCTGCCGCCACGCTGAAGGGTAACTGGCACGGTACGGCTTACGGCTGGAGCAACTTCACAGCTAGCGTTCCCGTTGAGGGCTGCGTGAAGATCACGTACGCTACTCACGACTTTGGCAACGATATCGTTGTCACCAATGCCGCTGGCGAGCAAGTGGCCAAGCTCAATACTATAGGTGCCAAGTGGTCGAGCAATCACGACAACGTCGTTGTGACATACTATCGCACCAATGAAGCCACTACGCTGCACTTTAGCAATGCCAACTATAACCCCTATTTTGCTGTTGAGGCTATTGACCCCGCCGATTTGCCTGAAGAGGTAACGGTCTACAATGTTACCTTCGCTGCAGGTGAGGGTACTGGTGTTGCTCCTGCTGCTGTTGAAGTTGAGGCTGGCAATAAGATTACGGCTCCGAAGAACTACACGCTCTATAAGGAAGGTGCCACGCTGACCGGCTGGAACGACGGCGCTAAGACTTATGCAGTAGGCGCTGAGATTACGCCTGAGGCCGACATGACGCTGACAGCTGTCTTTACTAACAACGAGGTAAGTCTGGCTGACCGTACCGCTGCTGTCACTCTGAACTATGTGCTCAACGGATACAACGATAATCCGAAACACAAGTTTGAGGGCAACAAGGGCATCATGGTTACACAGGCTAACATTGACGGTAAGACCATCGATGTGAAGGTTGACGTGGATGCTACTGGCGGCAAGTTCGCTCACAATGGTAGTGGCTGGCATCAGGTGAACAAGGGCACTAAGGTGACTGTTCCTTCCTGCAAGGGTGCCGCTATAGCTGTTGCTACCTACAACGATGCCTCATCCGTTACCTTTGGCGGTGAAGCTGGCGCAGCTGATGGCAACACGGCAACCTATGAGGCTGCCGACGATGCTGAGACAATCGTAATAGAAGAAGTTTCCAACAACTACTGGAACAACTTGTCAATCATTCTGCCTGCTATCACCGACGAGCCTGTTGGCGAATGGGTATGGCGCGACTTTGGCATTGACCTTGTGAATATCCTCACCGAGGCTCAGCGTGTTGACCAGACTCCTCAGCAGTTTGGTGTGGTTGTGGCCGAGGATGGCACCCAGACGCAGGTGGCCTATGGCGCAGAGAATGCCAATATTTCCTTAAAGGGTAAATACTGGAACGACCACGGTTGGGTGAACACCGAGGCTGTCGTTAAGGTGGAAGGCCCCGTACAGATTGACCTGGGCAACTGCTACTATGGTTCAGGCGATATCGTGGTGAAGGATGCTACTGGTGCCGTCGTTGCCTCTGGCACGATGGAGCAGAAGCACACTTGCTGGGATCAGGACAAGACCAGCATTGTCTCTGTGAAGTACAAGGGTGAGGCAACCACGCTCACTATCAGCTATGGCAGCTATCTTCCCTATATTGGTGTGAAGAGCATCACGATTGATCCTGACGAGCCTGTTTCACAGGATATCACCGGCACTTGGAGCTATGCTGACAAGGGCGTGATGGATGCTACGATGGCTCTCAGCGGCAGTAGCGAAGCAGGAGAAGTGGAGGCTATGGAGAAAAACGGCCTGAAGATGATTGTCGAGGCCAACGGCGCTACATTCCGCAACAACAGCGGCACTAACATCCAGGTGCGCTCAGGCGCCGTGTTCAAGATTCCAGTGAAGAACGCCGGCGACCTTGTCACCGTGAAGGGCTATCCTGACTATTCGTATTACTCTATTGGCAACAGCGATGAGATTATTACGAACACGCAAAGCAATCCTGTGACTACCTACACCGCCAAGCGCAGCGATGCCGAGGTTGGCTATGTAGCTGTGACTTCTGTCAACGACAACAACTATTACTATTCGCTCTCCGTCGTTCAGTATGCTCCCAAGGAGAAGATCACGCTTGATAACGAGCCCGCTACAGTGACCTTCCCGTTCGACGAGGGTACTGAGGACCAGAAGGCTACATTCTCCAACGCCGACTACTTCCTCAACAGCAAGGTGACACACGGAAGCAACTGGAGCATTCTGGACAAACAAACCTACATGGGTACAACAGAGACCCGTTTGGCCCCTGTTGAACAGCATAACGACAATCTGACTGATGATGATGCCGTGAGCTTCCTCTTCACTCCGAAACCTGGCTTCGCCTTCACACCGACTAAGGTGTCGTTCAAGGCCAACCGCTTCGGTACCGACAATGGTTTGATTGATGTTTACTGGCAAAACTCTGACGGCACGACTGTCGAACTGGACAAGGGTGTTAAGCCAGAACGCAACAATTCAAGTTTGGTCACTGAGAAAAACTACGACGTCACTGGTGCTACACCTGGTGAAGGCACATGTGGTCTGAAGCTCTTCCTCTATCACCTGCAGGATGGGAAGCAGATGGGTCTTGCCGACATTGTCATCGAAGGTACGCTGAGTGGTACTGAGAAGGAAGTGCCCATCCTGGCCTCGTTCAAGGTCAACGGCACTGAATATGCTGCTGAGGATGTGTTCGGCGAATTGTATGAGGCTACTCTCGAGCTGAAGAATAGCGAGACGATGGTGAGCGCCGAGAATCCTCTGACCGACGTTACTGCTGCCAGCGGTGAAGTAGGCGAGCTGACCTACGAAGGCACTCAAAGCCAGTGTAAGGTCACCATCCCCCTGACGGCTGCTGATACGCAGATGGACTATGTGCTGAATGTGATCTACAAGCCGTTCTGCACGCTGGAGTATGTAGGTGTCGACGGCACCACCGTGCTGAAGACGCAGACCGTGGAGAAGGATGCCGCCATTGGCGAGTTCGCCTGCGACATTGCTGAAGTGGCTGCCACGAAGGAAGGCTACAAGGCTCGTGGTTGGTTCAAGACGTCTGTCTTGGGCGAGAAGTTCACCACCGCCGACGTCATTACCGGCAACACCAAGCTCTATGCCATCCAGACCGAGATTGAGGAGGCCAGCACCCACAAGAAGTACACCTTCGACCTCACCAACAAGTTCTTCTATGCCGAGGATCACGAGGCATTCAATCCTGCTGGCGACGGCTTCTACTGGCACGATGCACAGCACGGATGGGCCTTCAAGAACGGCAACACCGTCGACCTGCTCGTTGGCCCGAAGGCCACTGTCACTGTGACGCTCTGCCAGTATGGCTCTGCCACCGGCATCGCTGTGAAGAAGGACGGCGAGACGCTGGCTACCATTGAGGGCAAGTCTGATGGCGACGGCGGTACGGCTGTCTTCAACTACGAGGGCGAGCCTGGCACGCTGACGCTGGAGATGCAGTGTGGTGGCGAGATGTACATCCACGGCATGAAGATTGTGAATACTGCCGAGGTCAACTTCGAGAGCGAGGGCAACTGGTACTTCGTGAAGGCTGGCGATGCTGGCAGTCTCATCGACGTGCTCGACGTGGTGAACGGTGTCAATGCTGCAAAGGATGCTGAGCGCTCGTTCATCTTCCTGCCCGACGGCACATACGACCTCGACACTACCGTCAAGACTGCTATTACGGGTCATAACATCTCTCTCATCGGTCAGTCGATGGACAACACCATCATCGTCACTAAGCCTGACAAGAGCATCGAGGGACTGGGCAAGGCAGACTTGCTTGATATCAGCGGCACCAACCTCTACTTGCAGGATCTGACGCTGCAGAACGCCCTTGACTACTACAACGCCGGTTCTGCCGGACGTGCTGCCGTCATCCAGGATGCCGGTAACCGTACCATCGGTAAGAATGTGCGCATGCTCTCTTATCAGGACACCTACTACAGCTCGAACAGCAGCCAGCAGGCTTACTGGGAGGACTGCGACATCCACGGTACTGTGGACTTCATCTGCGGCGGTGGCGACATCCGCTTCCAGAACACCACCATCTCACTGGAGCCTCGCAAGACCGACGGCACTGGCGGACGTACCATCGTGGCTCCCACCACTACCACGCAGTTCGGTTATGTCTTCGACGGCTGCACCGTGGTTGATCTGGCTAAGGGCAAGGGCGACTGGAACTTTGGCCGTACCTGGCAGAACGAGCCTATCACGGTCTACCTGAACACCACGCTCGACAACAATGCTGCACAGACCCTCGTCTCCTCACGCTGGACCCAGAAGGGTATGAACAACAAAGACCCGAAGCTCTTCGGCGAGTACGGTACGAAGGACGCTGCTGGCAACGACATCACGCCCTCTAGCAACATCATTAACTCCTTCGGTGGATCGTTTGAGACCATCCTCACTGCCGACCAGGCTGCAGGCTTCGCCTATGACAAGATGTTCACCGACTGGGATCCCAAGACACTGGCTACACAGGTGCAGGCTCCCAACGATGCCAAACTTGAGAATGGAACTGTGACATGGTCACCCACCTATAACAATGCCTCGGCCTATGCCCTGTTCAAGAACGGCGTGTTTGTCGGTCTGACGCAAGGCTTCAGCTTCGACATTCAGGTTGGTGATGACGACGTCCTGACGCTCCGTGCAGCTAACCCGTGCGGTGGTCTTGGCGAACCTGTCACCGTCACCGTTGTTACTGGCATCGACGAGCTGGCTACTGACAGCCAGCCTGCCGACAATGCTGTCTACAACATGCAGGGTGTGCGTGTGCAGAAGGCTCAGAAGGGTCTCTACATCATCAATGGCCGCAAGGTCGTGATTAAGTGAGAATAAAGCTGAGCTTGCTCATGCTTTATCGAGCGTGAGCGAGCTCGAGCTTTAGCTCAAGGTTAATAAAAGAGCCGCAGCGGATATCCGTTGCGGCTTTTTCTTGTATGCTCAATGTTTATGGCTCTATAGTCCCTCGCGATAGAAGTCGAGCGCCTCTTCAATCTCTTCTTTGGTGGCCGTCTGGTTGAGAGCTAGGTCGCCTACGCCGTGCAGCAGGGTGAAGTTGATCTGGCTGCCCGTGTTCTTCTTGTCGTGTGTCATCAGCTGAAGCAGGGTGGGGTAGTCGTCGCAGGTGATGGTCATGCGGCCATAGTGCTCAAGGATGAAGCTGTTCACCTGACGCATCGTGTCGACAGGGAAGCCCGTCTTCATCACGCTGAGATACAGCTCGCACATCAGACCGTAGGCTACGGCATAGCCGTGCAATATGGGACTCTCTTTAGCCAAAGCCATTGCCTCGAAGGCGTGGCCAATGGTGTGGCCGAGGTTCAATGCCTTGCGCAGGCCCTGTTCGCGTGGGTCTTCCAGCACGATGCGCTGCTTCACCTGCACGCTCTCGGCCACCATGCGTCCCAGCTGCACCAAGTCCGGCTGCTCCACGTCGTAGGAAAGTAATTCCTGCAAAAGTGTCTCTCTCTTCTCTCCTCTTTCCTCTTTCCTCTCTCCTCTTTCCTCTTTCCTCTCTCCTCTATAAATCAATCCATGTTTCAGCATTTCCGCATAGCCCGAGAGGATGTTTTCCCTGTCTAAGGTGCGGAGGAACGTGGCGTCGAGGATGACGGCATCGGCATTGCTGAAGACGCCAATCTCGTTCTTCAGACCGCCGTAGTTGAAGCCCGTCTTGCCGCCCACGCTGGCGTCGACCATTGCCAGCAGCGTGGTGGGGATGTTGATGAAGCTCATGCCGCGCTTAAAGGTGCTGAGGGCAAAGCCCGCCAGGTCGGTCACCATTCCGCCGCCGATGTTTACGCACAACGAGTGACGGGTGGCGCCATTCTTTTGCAGCTCGCTCCACACCTGCTCCACCTGTTGCAGCGTCTTGTGCTCGTCGCCTGGCAGGATGGTAATGACATGAGCACCCTTCATGCACTCGAAGCCGCTCACCAATGGCAGGCACAGCTCATGGGTATGGGTGTCGCAAATGACAAACAGCCGGTCGTGCGGCGTTGACTGGACAGCCTCTGTGACTGTCTGCTCCAGATTCTCTGATAGGATAACTTTCTGCTCTTCCATATTTTTTCGCCGCCAAAGGTACAAAAAAGTTGAGAGTTGAGAGTTCATAGTTCATAGTTTTTTTTGATATTTCTTAAACTTTTTCTCCTGCATTGCGTCAGAGTTATCAGAAATGAATAAAAAATCAACCCCAATGAAGCGATTTCTACTTATGACGGCCGTTGTGCTGCTGACGGCCCTCTCAGTTTCTGCGCAGCGAACTATCAGCGGTGTCGTAGTCGACAAAGACACGCAGGAAGGCATCATGCAGGCCACCGTATCGCTGTTGAAGACTGACAGCACCCTGATACAGAACTTTGTCACCGACCTTGACGGCAATTTCAAGGCCACAGCGCCCAACGACGGACGCTTTCTGCTGCGTATCACCAGCGTGGGCTACACCACCTTCGTGAAGCCCGTCACCGTGAGCGGACAGCCGCAGAATCTCGGCATCATCACCCTGGCTGCCGACGGCAACATCCTGAAAGAAGTGGTGGTGGTGAAGAACCAGACCCGCATGTATTCGAAGGGCGACACCATCATATATAATGCCGACGCTTTCAAGACCCCCGAGGGCTCTGTTGTGGAGGAGCTGGTGAAGCGCTTGCCCGGCGCTGAGGTCGACGACAACGGCAACATCACCATCAACGGTAAGTCGGTGTCGAAGATCAAGGTCGACGGCAAGGAGTTTGGCGACACCAAGACGGCCATGAAGAACCTGCCTGCCAACATCGTGGAGCGCATCCGTGCCTACGACGAGAAGAGCGACCTGAGCCGTATCACCGGCATTGACGACGGCAACGAGCAGACCGTCATCGACTTTGGCCTGCGTGCAGGAATGAACCGCGGCACGATGGCCAATGCTGATATGGGCATCGGCACCAAGGGCCGCTATTCCAGCCGCCTGTTCGGTATGTATATGAGAGGCGACCACCGCCTGATGGGTATGGCCAACGCAAACAACACCAATGATATGGGCTTCGGCGGAGGCGGCGGACGTGGCTTCGGCGGCGGACGCGGCATGGGCGGCAACGGACTGAATGCTGCAAAGTCGGGTATGCTCAACTACAACTATGAGAAGACCGACAAGCTCACCGCTCAGGCCAGCGTCAACTGGAACCACCGCGACGGCGACACCTGGTCGCGTCGTACTACACAGAACTTCGTGGGCGAAGAGACCAACTCGTTCCAAAGCTCTGTCAACCAGAACTTCTCGCGCTCAAACAGCTGGAGCGCCCAGGGTTACATCGAGTGGACACCCGACACGCTGTGGAACGTCAACTTCCGTCCCAGCTGGAGCTATTCCACCAACGATGGAACTAGCTGGAGCACATCGGTCATGTTCAACAGCGACCCCTACGAAGTCATCGACTATCAGCTGAACGCTGCCGTCATGCAGGAGATCATGAAGAACGGCGGCGAACTGGCCGACCTCCTTGTCAACGGTAGCGACAACAGGTCGCTGAGCTATGGCGAGAACAAGAACCTGGGCGGCACGCTGATGGTGAACCGTCTGCTCAACGGCAAGGGACGCAACTTCACCATCCAGCTGACGGGTAACTACAGCAACAACGAGAACCGCCAGCTGGCGAACAACCAGACAAATCTCTTCAAGAGCACTACCAAGTTCAACGGTGTCGAAGGACTCTCGAAATACCAGTCCAACCACTACAACCTCTCGCCCACCAAGTCGTGGGACTACAGCGCCAAGGCCACCTATAGCGAGCCTATCGCCTATGCCACCTTCCTGCAGTTCAGCTATACCTACCAGTATCGCTACAACGAGACCGACCGTGCCACCTACGACTACTCCGACCCCTTGCTGTCCGACCCCACCCGAGGCTTCGACTTCAATGGCGTGTCGCCCAGCTACCGCCAGTGGGAGAGGTACTTCAACATCGTCAGCAACGGCTATACACCTACCGAGGTCGATCCCTACTACAGCAAGGACCAGAGCCGCTACTCCTCCTATGAGAACTTTATCCACACAGGTGAGGTGATGCTGCGATTCATCCGCAACACCTACGACTTCAACGTCGGCCTGCAGATCGTTCCGCAGACATCGGAGTTCACACAGCATTATCTGGGCGTCGACACCGTTGTCAGCCGTTCCGTCGTCAACTGGAGCCCCACGGCCAACTTCCGCTACCGCTTCTCACAGCAGGGCCAGCTGCGCTTCGAATATCGCGCCAACACCAGCCAGCCCTCGATGGAGCAGCTGCTCGTCATCGACGACAATACCGACCCGCTGAACAAGACCACGGGTAACGCCGAGCTGAAGCCCTCGTTCACACAGCGCTTCAACCTCCGCTTCAACAACTATTATCCCTCCTACCAGCGCTTCATCAATGCCAATGCCAACTTCTCGATGACCGCGAACAGCATTGCCAACAAAGTGACCTACGACCCCACTACCGGCGGACGCACCACACGTCCTGAGAACATCAACGGCAACTGGAATGCAGGCGGCAACGTCATGTGGAGCTCGGCCATCGACTCACTGGGATACTTCAGCTACAACCTCTCGCTCAACGACAACTACAACCATCGCGTAGGCTATATCTCGAAGAACAACGAGTCGCTGAAGAACGCCACCAACACCAACACCCTGGGCAGCCGTCTGGGCTTCACCTATCGCAACAGCTGGCTGGAGTTCGAGCTGAACGGTTCGGTCAACTACAGCCACACACGCAACGAGCTGCAGCCGCAGTCCAACCTCGACACCTGGAGCTTCGCCTACGGCTTCAACACCACCATCTCGATGCCTTGGGGCACACAGCTCTCCACCGATATGGGTATGAACAGCCGTCGCGGCTACAGCGACGCCTCGATGAACACCAACGAGCTCATCTGGAACGCACAGCTGTCGCAGGGATTCCTGCAGGGCAAGCCCCTCACCGTCTCGCTGCAGTTCTACGACATCCTGCACCAGCAGTCCACCTTCTCGCGCACCATCAGCGCTATGGCCCGCACCGACAACGAGTACAACGCCATCACCAGCTACGCCATGCTGCGCGTCATCTATCGCCTCAATCTCTTCGGCACACGTGAGTCCCGTCAGGGCATGCGCGGCATGGGCATGGGCATGGGCTTCGGCGGCGGCAACAATCGTGGCGGCAATCGCGGTGGCAACCGTGGCGGCGGTGGCTTCGGAGGAGGCGGTTTCGGAGGCGGTTTCCGGACGCTCTAATCAGAAGATTGTATTCTAAGCAAAAAAATAACGCTTCTAATCAGAAGGACGTATTCTAAGCAAAATTAAGAAGGATGTGCTCACAGCGCATCCTTCTTTTTACACGCCCCAAATAATTTTTTGCAGGCTCCATTTTCATTTTTGCACGCTCCATTTGGCTCAGAACGGCCCATGTCCCATGCAGCTCGTAGTCGTGAGTGCCGTGATGGCTGCGGTGAGCATCGCCACCAGCACCTCCACCGCCTTGCGCTTGATCAGCGCCCAGGCCTTTTGTTTCAGGTTGTCAAAGATGTTCATGATTGTCAAGAATTAGAGATTCATTTCTCGCGCAGAGCCGCTGAGTACGCTGAGGTAACGCTGAGTGTCATTTTTCGCGGGTCTTATGGGAGTACACGGAGTAATCATGAGTTTTCGCGGGTGTTTTGAGTTCGCTGAGGCGACTAGAATCACTAACTCCGAAAAACTCTTTTAAACTCTCAAAGATCAATATTCCTCTGCGTCTACTCCGCGTACTCTGCGGCTCTGCGCGAGTTAAATAAATGCTCTGCGCGAGTGTTTACGGATTCACCACCGGCTCATCGCCCCATCCGCTGGAGCTGCCGGAGCCGCTGCCGAGGCCGCTGATGTACTCGCCCTTGGTGTTCGAGAGCTCGAGCTCGCCGCTCTTGATCTTCTGCGCGAGCGAGGTGTAGCCCAGCTCGGCGTCCTCGGTCATGCGCTTCTGCATGGCGTCGCCGGTGGCGCGGCAGAGCATGCGCACGCTGACGAGGTTGCCGCCGGTGTAGGTGCCGTTGGCGGCGCGGGTGGCGCGGGTGAGGGTGAAGTGCTCGGCGTCGTTGGCGGGGCAGGTGGTCACGGCGGGGGTGAAGAT
>JAGAAJ010000143.1 GCA_017615355.1 Prevotella sp. | reverse complement strand
ATCCCCGTTGGCATCAGGGAGTTCCAGGACTTCCCATCGGCATCACTCGGCTGGATGATGTATATCGGTATGGCCGTTGCCAAGATGTGGGACACGGAATGGGAGATCTACTCGAAGATTGAAGACCTCTATGCCTATATGCGCGACAAACGGGGCTATGACAGCATGGATGAATACATCCGTGAGGAGGTGCTTTTGCTACAGGGCATAGATTATACCGTTCTGGAAAAGGTAACTGGCGAGTGTGCCTCCCGTGTCTATAATGCCCTGATGCACCAGCATCTGGAGCCAGGCACGAAAGAGGCCTTCAACGGATATGTTGTCTGTCTGCACCAGCTCTACCTGATGGGAGCTGCCATGCAGTTGAAACGTATGGGCTATCATATGACGAAGATGTAATCGACGTAAGTCGCTTGCCAAAGCAAGAACTGATATGAAGAAGAAAGATATAACATGGAAAGTCCTGCGAACGGAATACCTGATTAAGCGTCCTTGGCTGACAGCAAGGCGTGATGATGTGGAACTACCAGATGGACGTACCATCCCAGAGTATTATGTGTTGGAGTATCCCGATTGGGTGAATATCATTGCTATTACAAAAGACGGGCATTTCGTGATGGAGCGACAGTATCGACATGCACTGGGTTGTACTTGTTTCGAACTGCCTTGTGGTGTGATCGAAGAAGGAGAAACTCCGATAGAAGCAGCCAAGCGTGAACTGGAGGAAGAAACAGGCTACGGCGGTGGTGAATGGACAAAACTGATGGAGCTTTCGGCTAATCCCAGCACGATGAATAACCTTGCACATTGCTTTCTGGCTACTGGTGTTGAGAAAGTATCAGAACAGCATCTTGACCCAACGGAAGATTTGTCAGTACATCTGCTGACGCGTGAGGAAGTTTTAAACTTGCTCCGGAACAATGAAATGATGCAATCGCTGATGGTTGCCCCATTACTAAAATATCTGTCAAGAGAAATATGAAGACTCTATTTGAAAAGATGCGGAGCGGCGAGCTGTATAGTTTCGAAGACCCGGAAATCATGCAGAGCCTCTTGCATGCTCATCGGATCTGTGCCAAGTTGCAAACGATGACCATCGCAGACGATGACTACCGCACTACGATGCAAGAGCTGATACCCGACATGGATGAAACGGCATATATCTGTCCGCCATTCCACTGTGACCACGGACACGGCATCAGTATTGGCGAAGGGACATTTGTGAACTATAACTGCACGATGCTCGACGGAGGCTATATCCGCATTGGACGGCACTGCCAGATAGGCCCCAACTGCCAGTTCTATACACCCATCCATCCCTTCGATTATATGGAGCGGCGCAAACCAATCGAATCGACTAAGCCTATTACCATCGGTGATGACTGCTGGCTCGGCGGTGGTGTCATTGTGTTGCCAGGCGTAACTATCGGAGCTAGAAGCATTATCGGCGCAGGCTCTGTGGTGACTAAGGACATACCTGAAGACTGTGTGGCAGTAGGCAACCCGTGTCGTATTATTAAAGAAAAAGGAGTTTTTTTATGAGAATAGACCACGCAGCACTGTTTTGCAGGGACTTGGAGCAGATGCGCCAGTTCTTCATTGACTACTTTGATGCCCGCAGCAATGAGCAGTACCACAATCCACGCACGGGTCTGCGCACCTACATCCTTTCGTTCACCGAGGGCAGCACCCGTCTTGAACTGATGCAGCGCCCTGACGTGCTGGATGCCGATCCGTCGCAGCCCTCAATAGGCTACGTTCACCTGTCTTTTGCCGTCGGTAGCAGGAAAGGCGTTGATCTGCTTACCCGTCGCCTCGCCGCAGATGGATACACCGTTACCAGCAGTCCACGCACCACTGGCGACGGTTATTATGAAAGCAGCATCCTCGGCCCAGAAGGGATTCAAATAGAGATAACAGAATGACCAGGCTTGAGCAAGAGAAACAGACAGTCCGCAAGATGATTGAGCTATATTGCCGCCATCATCTTAAACAGGATACGATGCCGGATGAGTATCAGCATCTGGTAGAGTTTGCTTGTCGCCGTCTCGACCATTGCAAGTATGGCGAGAAGAAGGGGGCTTGTAAGAACTGCCCCACCCACTGCTATGCTCCCAAGGAGCGGGAACAGATACGTAAAATCATGCGCTGGGCAGGGCCGAGAATGATTTTCTATTCACCAATAGATGCTATAAGACATTTGTTTAATATATAACAAAATAAGTATGAGAAAAGCAAGCAGAGCAATGGATGCTGCCTTCGCCTTTGAGGTGTTTGACAAGGCACCGTATATCACCGTCAGCTTTACGCGAGCAGATGGCACACCCTACGGTGTACCCCTGTCGCTGGCTCGCACAGACGATAAGACCTTCTATTTCCATTGTGCCCTGGAGGGCGACAAGTTGGACTGCATAGCGGCAAATCCCCATGTGGCGCTGTCGGCAGTCACCCGCTGCACACCGACTGTCGGCCCCAAGGATGGCAGTTTCACGCTCCAGTACAAATCAGCAATGGCGGTTGGTAAGGCTGAGATAGTAACGGATAGAGACGAGAAGATAGAGGCGCTGAGGGCTATTTGCCTGCGATTCCTTCCCAAACACATGGATGCATTTAACGATGCCATTGTCCGCAGTCTTTCACGTACTGCTGTTGTAAAGATTACCCTGACTGAGCCTCCAACTGGTAAGCGCAAGCAATATGACAAGGAGGGTGAAGAAATGAAATGGCAAAGAATGGAATAGCGTTACGACGGCATGCTATAGACGTGGACGCTGGAGCCTTGTGCAGCAGGCAAGTAATTAATGCCCCACCAACACATCTGTAACAATATAAATGAAATGATCAGTACCCACAAAGCGAGCCTCGGCTTGTGAGTGGGTATTTGCCTGTAATGAATGTAAACCAGATAGGCGAACCAGGTGATGGCTGCCCACGTTTCCTTAGGGTCCCACGACCAGTAGTGACCCCATGCCTCCTTAGCCCACAAGGCTCCGAAGAGCATGCCGATGGTCATAAAAGCGAGGCCGATGTAGACGAGGTCGTCTAATTGAGAATTGAAAATTGAAAATTGAGAATTGAAAGATTTCTCTTTAATGAGCATCCACAACGCCATGAGGGTGGCGACGCCAAAGACAGCGTAGGCGAACATATAGACGATGACGTGTGGAGCGAACCAAGGACTCTGCAGGGCCGGCATCAGTGTCTTGCTGTGGATTTCTGGCTTGAAGAGGTTGATGCAGATGAACACCAGCGCAAGGACGGTGGAGAACGAGAGTATCCACTTATAACGCCAACGGGAATAGACGATGATGCCGGCCAGCGGCAGGAAGAAGGAATACCAGAGGCGCGTCTCGCCCATAGTCCTCAACGGCGGACGCTCCAAAGATATCCACATCATCAGGATAAAGCTGAAGAACACGACGAGTCCGATGACAGTAGATGTATAAGCCAGTGCCGTCTTCTCACGCCATGCAGCCCAGGCACCTACGGCCCACAGCAGGACGGCTGCTATCGCGAAATATATAAATTGCTCCCAAGTCATACGCGTTTCCTCCCTCCAAGAATAAACATACAAACAGCTCCGGCGAGCATCATATAGATGCCCGTATAAACCAGCGGCAACCACGGGTCGCTGACGAGTTCCAGGATGCTGGTCTGGCTCATGGCTCCCATCTGCGTGTCGTAGCCGTACTGGTAGATTTTCCAACCGTCCACCTCTACGGGCTTGTTCACCTCGACGGTGGTCTGGATGTTCTTGCCCGACTTCGTCAAGATTTGGATGTCGGAGGCAAAGCAGCGAGGCGAGCCGTCGTCGTAGGTCTCCATGATAAACTCCTTCAGTTCGATGGCGATGGGCATCTCCACTATCTGCTGCTGCGAGGTGAGCGCACGCCACTCGGCTTCTCCCTTCACGGTAATCATCTTCAGCCGCTGCATGTCGGCATTGCCCAGCGTGGCAGTTGTCATTGCGAGAAACAGTCCGAGGTGATTCAAGAGAAAAGGGATGTCCCTTTTCAAGTTGAGAGATGAGAGTTTAGAGTTCTTGCGTCCCGTTGGTAGCAAGCGAGCAGAGCTCGAGCGTAGGGCGCGTCGCAGGATAATCTGTCCGAGAATCACGGCGACATACACATAGATCAGTACGAAGGGCCAGAAATTCAGCATGTAGTTGATCCATAAACTCCCCTCGTCCATTGGAGAGGGGCCAGGGGAAAGGCTCTTCTGTCGCGTCAGCCCCATGATGATGGTCAGCACGACGGCATAGACCAATGCGGGTATCGCAGCCTTGTAGGTGCCGATGAACTGGAAGCCATACACCCGCTTGCGCAACAGGAAGATGATGGCGATAAGGGCGAGGAATCCTGCCAGCACAACGCCGTTGACAGGCCAGCGGAAGGCATCCCAATTGACAGGGCCGACACTCAGTTCGAGCATTAGCCCCGCAAAGATAAGGCCTCCTCCGATGAGGAAGCCTTCTTTCATATCGTATGGTTTAGTCCACATCAGATTTCTATGAGTTTGCCGTTCTTCTTGGCCTCGTCAATCCACTTGGGAACGATCTGGTCGAGGAACTTCTGCTTCTTCTCGTTCAGCTTCTGCATGTCGAGACCGATGGCCTGCTGGGCCTTGGCCTTCGTAGAGTAGTCGGGCACAGGAATCTCGCCGGTGTGTCCATATTTGGCTGCTACACGGGCTATAAGCAGGCGAGCCTGTTGGGCATAGTCAACGGAGTGCGACAGCAGACGTATGACTTCCTGCGGAGCATGGAACGTTGCACCATGAGAGGCAATGGCATAATCCCAACGCCACTGGCTCTTACGTAACAATGCCTGGATGGGTCTCATCTCTTCCTCGGTGGCTCCCTGGTCGATAATGTACTTTGCCTCGAAATGGGCGCGTGCCAGCTCCTGCTCGGCACGGTTGCGAATCTCCGTACATTTGTCCTGACGGTCGTAGACGTTTTGGCGTAGCACCTCGGCATCCTGACGGTGACAGATCTGACAGGTACGGTCTATCTTGGCTAGCGGCGACATAATCTGATGGTCTGAGAACTTCACACCGCCTTCCTGCTTATACGGCATGTGGCAGTCGGCACAACTAACACCACGCTGGGCGTGGATGCCATGCTGCGACATCTCGTAGCCGGGATGCTGAGCCTTCAGAATTGGGGTTTTCGAAAGCGGATGGATATAATCGTAGAAACCTATCGAGTCGTAGTATTCCTCAGCTGCCTCGCATGTCAGACCCTTGTCGTGGGGGAACACCAGATAATTAGCTTTACCTGGATTGTTGGGGTCATCGGGCTTGATGAAGTAATACTCCACATGGCACTGGGCGCACACCAACGAGCGCATTTCTTGATGGGTCTGAGCCTTTACGTCGAGACCTCTGCGGGCAAATGCTTCATACAGCGCAGGACGGGCAGGACGTAGGTCCATCGTCGTGGCATCATGACAGTCGGAGCAGCCGATGGTGTTCACCTCTTCGGCACCCAGCTCGCTCCACTTCTTGGCATAGAAGTTGGCGGGATCGAACACCGACTTCGAGTCGCTCAGTTCACGCATCATGCGAGGCACATCTGGTCCTTTACACGTCCAGCAGGTAGCGGGCTGCATATCACCGTCACCGTCGATACCAGGATTACCCGTACGCAGAATCTTGCGCATATCCTCCAGAGCGTGCTTATGTCCGCGAGGCGTGTTATAGTGGCGCGAGAAGGCATAGCCGGCCCACAGCACCACCATCTCAGGACGCTGCTCGAGCACATCAACCTCCTCAGAACCGTTGTACTTCGACTCGAACGAGGTGTCCTCGGTCATTGCCCACGTCTCGTACTCACGCGGATAGTCGGCCTTGAACTTCTCGTTCTGAGCCACGATACTGTCTTCAAACACAGTGCGCTTGTTGTTGAACACACTGGCTACTTCGGCACGGCGCTCCATCAACGACGAGACGAGCATTCCCAACATGAACACTACAATCATAGATCCTCCGAAGAGCAACCAACCTTGCCATTTCTTTAATGTCTTTGCCATAATATCTTCTTTTTTAATTTTTTCACTCTTCACTTTTCACTTGCCAAGCATTCCCTGTAGCCAATTAGGAACTGGAGATGGTGGCAGCGGTGTAACGAATTCCGCATTAGGCGTTGACATCAGCGAATTCATTCCACCATGTGGCACTTGTCTGTGACAATCCCAGCAGGCTTTGCCCTCACCACGCTTTGCTGCCATATAGTCTATGCGTCCTGTATTCACAAATTCTTGGTTCAGTTGGGCATGACAGCGAATACAATTATCCATAATCACTTCAGCACTCTTGTCTTCAGCCATGATAGCCTGTCGCTCGGCGTGGGTCACAAAATAGGCCGTGTGCTTCAGTCCGTCCATCGCCTTGAAACCATATTTCAGGGCGAGGTTCTGGTGGGGCACATGGCAGTCGTTACACGTGGCGTCTCTTCCGTGTGAGGAATGGCTCCACGTGGCATAGTAAGGTGTCATGATGTGGCAGTTCACGCAGGCCGACGGGTCGTCGCCCACGAAATACGTGTGTGCCCTAAGCAGATACATAAACAATCCGCCAAGACCACATACAACGCCAGCCACAACCAGCAGGCCCACCTTTTGACGATAGGAGAACCAATCTCTGAAGGATAGTAGTTTGCGTAGATCCATATAGGTGTAGTTTGTGGCAAATATACGAAATATATTCAATATATCCTAACAAATCCACGCTTCCTTAACAACATTTAAGGAGTT
>JAGAAJ010000142.1 GCA_017615355.1 Prevotella sp. | reverse complement strand
GTGTGCATAGGCGTTTCTACAGCCGACTGCATCCCTCTTCTGCTCTACGACGAGGCTCATCATGCCATCTGTGCCATCCACGCAGGCTGGCGCGGCACCGTTGCCCGTATCGTGGAGAAAGCCGTTGCAGAAATGAAAGCCGCATACGGCACCTGCCCTGAGCACATCAAGGCACAGATTGGCCCTGGCATCCATCTGGACAGTTTCGAGGTGGGCAATGAGGTCTATGAGGCCTTCGCCAGCGAGGGTTTCGATATGACAACCATTAGTAAACAATACCCTTGTAAAGAATGTGGAAGCAAATTCTTCACTCTTCATTCTTCATTCTTCATTTCCAAGTGGCATATCGACCTGCCCGAATGTAATCGTCAGCAGCTATTGACTGCTGGCTTGCTACCTCAGCACATCAAGGTGTCGCCCGTCTGCACCTACCAGCAATCAGCCGATTATTTCTCTGCCCGTCGCCTGGGCATCAATTCCGGCAGGATATTTACAGGCATTATGATGAAGACTGTGTAGGCCTTCTATTATCTATTGACTGTCTTTCTGCCGTTTCTGATATAGATGCCGTGATGAGTAGGCTGTCCTTCAACGGGGCGGCCCAACAGGTCGAAAGACGAAGTGCTGTCGGTGGTGGGGAATGTAGGGAAACTAATTGACGCACTCTCCTCGTCGGTCAGGGAGTAGATGCCAATATTGCTGACCGTGTTATTGTCGTTTTTATTATCTCGTAAGAGGGTTATCCTGTATTCACCCCATCCGTCGTTCACCTCGAAAGGCAGGGACACATCGCCACCCACAGCCACAGTATCGCTCAATACGGCATTCTTCTGTCCGGTCAGCTTTTCAATCTTCACTCTGATGGTCTTGTCGGCTTCACCCTCTGAGTGGAAGCAGAGCTTATACTTGCCGGTCTTGAACTGCAGCGAGCGGTAGACGTTCTGGTTGTCGCTGGTGTTCTGGTCTACCCCGAATCGCAGCAGCGTGGTGCGGGCGTTTATCGTCCACCCGTGGCTCTTGGGGTCGTAGCCTTCAGTCTCTATGCGCGGGCGCCATTTCATAGTGGTGTCGCAGGGAGCGTCGAGCGTGTACTGCTGGAAGAAGTTCCACATGGTCTGCGACGAGCTGTTGTCCTCCGTATTGTTGGTGAAGGGACTGTGGCCCATGCCGTCTATCTCGTAGAAAATGATGGGGAATCCGCCCTCGCCTGCCTCATAGACATTCTTAGTGTATTTTCCACTCTTCGTGGTAACCACAGGAACGGGGTTGGCGCCATTACGAGCCACCATATTGTCGATAACGTTGGGCACGAGTGCATACCTCACAAAATCGTCGGCCTTACCATGAATATGGAGGAAGGGCACTGGCCGCCAGCTGGTGTGGTGCAGGTGAAACTCGTTGATGGGGTAGCCGCTGATGGCAGCGAAGGCTGCAAAGATGTGGCTGCATGTGTTGGCCATGCAATAGGTCATCATGCCGCCGTTGGAGAAACCGCAGCAGTAGAGGCGCTGTCGGTCGAGGGGGTACTTCGCGTCAATATCTTCGACAACGGCTTTCAGGAAGTCGGTGTCGAAATTCTCCTCGCCTGTCGATGTCCAGCCAGGAGCCTGCATACCGCCCAATCCAGGGAAAACGGTCGGTAAACCCTGGGGATAGGCCACGATGAAGCCGTCCTTATCAGCGATGGAGTTGAAGTCAGGGTCGTGCGAAGTGGTGGTCACCTGGCCACCGGCACCATGCAGCGAAATGACGAGCGGAGCGCTGGCTTTCACATTATTGGGCACGTAGAGCAGGTAGGTGCGGTTCTTGCCGTTCACATTGATGGTAAAGAACTTGTTCACTTTGGCAGCCATGAGCATCATCGTGCAGCACAGAGCCATCATAAGGGTAAAAATCTTTTTCATCGTTTGTCTGTAAATAATTTACAACGGTCTCTTTTCCGTTTGACTCTACAAAAGTATAACAATTCTTCCTATCAGCCAAACTTTTTGGGAAGAATTGTCCTTTAAAAAACGCCCATCAAGTTTCCCTCGCCCTTCGCAGAGGTGGCAGGGATTAACGACACTCACTTCTTCCAGACCTTCATCGACTGCAGCAGGACGCTGAGCAGGATGAGGGCGATGCCGAGATAGAAGGAGAAATTGATTTCGCGACCCTCGCCGAAGATGAGGAAGGCAAGGATGATGGTGTAGCAGGGCTCAAGATTGTAGGTCAGGTTCACGGTGAAGGCCGACAGCCGCTTCAGGGCCTGAATCTGAAGCAGATACATGCCTACGGTGCAGAACAGCGCGTGGCAGAGCATGAACCACAGGTTGGAGCCCTCAGGAACGGTGACCACGGGCTGCTGGCTGGGGAAGAACCACAAATAGACGGGAATGATGGCCGAAACGAGCACGAGGCCGCCCGACATCTGATACATCAGCACCGTGCGGCTGCGCACGCCCACGCTGGCTTTCTTGTTGCAGATAGTGTAGAGGGCGCAGACGGCCGACGACACCACACCAATCATAATGCCGTAGCGATAGCGGGCATCGAGCGAGAAGATGCACATCACGCCCGCAACGGTGATCAGCGAGAAAAGCAGCTCCAAGCCCGAGAAACGTTTCTTGAGGATGAGCGGCTCGAAAAGGGCCGTGAAGAACCCGATGAGCGAGAAGCAGATGACGCCTATCGACACGTTGGAAGCCTTGATGCTGCCATAGAACAGCATCCAATGGAGGCCCAGCAGCGCACCGCACCCGCAGAGCTGCAGGAACTTGCGCCAGCCTACGCGAGGCAAGCCCGCAAAGACCAGCAGGATGCAGCTCGTGAAAAGCATACGATACCACACGATATCCACCTCGTTGAGCGTGATCAATCGCCCGAAGAGGCCCGTGAAGCCTGCAAGCATCACACTCAGGTGCAACTGCAGGAATCCTTTCTTCGTCTCGTTCATTTCAGATGCAAAGGTACTAAGAAGCGAGAAGAAAACCAAAAGATATCAGCAAAAAGAAAATCATTTTCTTTTCTTTCTTCACAAAAGTTTGTACCTTTGCAGCCTCATTTAACAATGTACACAAAGACATGCATTCTGAAGTATGACTAACGGATACGGTGAAGAGAAAAAAGGCGTACTGCGCTCGCTCGACTACTGGACGATAGCCTTTTATCTGCTCCTGCTAGTGGGCGGCTGGTTCAGCGTGTGCGGCGCCAGCTACGAGCTGGGCACCGAGGTAGACCTTTTCTCCCTGGACACGCGCTCAGGAATGCAGATTGTGTGGATAGGCACGTCATTGGTGCTCGCCCTGCTCATCATGCTGCTCGACGACCGCTACTTCGACATGTTCGCCTACGTCATCTTCGGCTTCATGCTGCTACTGCTCTTCGCCACCATCTTCAATCCCCACAGCATCAAAGGCTCGCGTTCGTGGCTGGTAATGGGGCCGTTGCGCCTGCAGCCGGCTGAGTTTGCGAAGTTTGCCACAGCGCTGGTGCTGGCGAAATTCATGTCAGGACGCGATTACAACATCCACAACATGAAGGACTTCCTGCGCACGCTCGCCATCATCTTCACGCCCATGCTCTTCATCGTGATGCAGCGAGAGACGGGCTCAGCCCTCGTCTACCTGGCGTTCTTCCTCGTGCTCTATCGCGAGGGCCTGACGGGCTCGGTGCTGTTCACGGCTGTGGCGGCGGTGTTCTATTTCGTGGTGGGCATACGCTACAGCGAGCCGCTGCTCCTCGAAACACCCACGCACATAGGGCGTTTCGTGGTACTCCTGTCCATTCAGGTCTTTTCCATAGTGATGGTGGGCGTTTACCTGCAGAAATGGCGGCAGGTGCTGTGGGCGCTGATGGGCACTGTAGGACTGACGCTCATCGCCCTGGGCTTCTCGCTCTACGTCCTTCCCTTCGACATCTACTGGATACAGCTGGCCATCAGCGTGGGCCTCGTAGTATGGCTGGTGTGGCAGGCCATTGCCACGCAGCTGCGCCCCTGGCTCTGGATAGCGTTCTTTGCCGTCGGTTCGATACTCTTCTTTCACGGCGCCGACTACGCCCTGAACCACGTGCTGGAGCCCCATCAGCGCACACGCATCAACGTGCTCCTGGGCTTGGAGGACGACCTGAAGGGCGCAGGCTACAACGTGCACCAGAGCGAGATAGCCATCGGCTCAGGCGGCCTGACGGGCAAGGGATTCCTCAACGGTACGCAGACGAAGCTGAAATACGTGCCTGAGCAGGACACCGACTTCATCTTCTGCACCGTAGGCGAGGAGCAGGGTTTCGTGGGCTCTGCCGGCGTGCTGCTGCTTTTCCTTGCGCTCATCCTGAGGCTCGTGCATGTAGCGGAACGCCAACCCACCACCTTCGGCCGCGTCTACGGCTATTGCGTGCTGAGCATCTTCCTCTTCCACGTATTCATAAATGTGGGAATGGTCTTGGGCATGACGCCCGTCATCGGCATCCCGCTGCCCTTCTTCAGTTACGGCGGCTCGTCGCTTTGGGGATTCACCATCCTGCTATTCATTCTCCTGCGCATCGACGCAGGCCGCAATCTCCTGCCGCAATAATCCTGTTGAACTTTTGATATGACAGACCCCATCCCCGGCCCCTCCCCTTGCAGGGGCGGGGAGAAGGAGGAATCATTGTCCCTTGAACTGCCTCAGCTTCTGGTCCCAATAGGCGCGAAGGTCACGCCAGCGATAGTAGGGATAGCTGACGGGAGTGACGGGCAGCGCTGCCTCGCGCTCGTTCAGCAGGGCCTTCACCAGGATGTCGCCATCGCCCTTCTTCGGCTTGTAGAAAATGAGCTGAATGTTGCAGCCCATCGGGAAAATCTTGTAGTTGCGCCAATGCTGATCAAGCTGCTCCATATCCTCCACCACGATGCCGCATGAGTCGAGCTCCATCAGGCAGGCCAGCGGCAGTACGCACACCTCGTGTCCGAAACGCAGCGTGGCCTGCGTCTTGCCCAAGGCCACGCAGGTATCGGCCGTGTGGATGATGTTCTCCAGCAAGTTCAGCTGCGAGAAAGGCATGATGCTGCCCGTGTAGGGCGAGGCGCCGTAGTTCTGATACCAGCCTACGTTCTGGATGCGCCACTGGTCGTAGATTTCTTCGCTGGTAAAGAGATGCAGGAGGTCGGGTGCATCGTCGTGGCTCTGCATGTTGATGGCCACTTCGAAGAGCTGTTTCATCAGATGATAGCCGTCGATGCTGTCGTTGGCCCATTGCGTATCGTTGAAGAGCACGCTGACAAGGCGCTCAGGGTGCGTGTGGCTGTGGCTGAACTGCCCGGCTACGGCATTGCCCCTGCCGCCGTTCTCCTTCACACGTCCTTCCCAGCCTTGGTTGAGATAGTATTGCAGGGCATCGCTCACGTCGTTGTGGATATGCGCCGTGGGATTGGCAGCCATCAGCTCCTCGCACTCGGCAATCATCGAGAGGATGCAGCGGTTGACGGTGGTGGAACGGGCATCGACGGGCACGTCCTTTGTGAGGAAGATTTCAGGGAAATGCTCGGCCAGACGCTTGCCGATGCCGTGATGCTGACGCTCGCCGACGGTGGTCAGGTCACCCAGGCGCTTGTACGTCGTCTTGTTGAACAGCTCCAATCGGCGCAACGTCTCCTCGCCCTCGCGTGTCAGCTTGCCCTGCTCGCGGGCCTTTCGCAACGGACGGATGACACGCTGATAGTCGTCGCGGCCGATGAGCCAACGCGAGCCGTGACGTCCGTAATGCGTCAGATAGAACGGCTCATAGCCCTTCGGGGCCTTCGTGTAGTGGAAATCGGGCAGCTGCCTGTTGTAATCCAAATAGTTGGAACCCGCCAGCCAGGGATTCTTGTCAATTTCCTGGCGAGCCGTCTGTGCCGAAGCCGTCAGCATTGCAGCGGCCAGCATTGTCAGTGCAAAAAGTCTTTTCATTTTCGTCTCGGTTAAATGATTTTTGTGCAAATTTACAACCATTTTTTTGAAATCAGGCACACTTGGCGAAAAAAGTGGCTTCTTCAGCGAAAAAAACACGTCACTAAAAAAAATCCCAGGCCCTGGGACTTTTGTCCCAAGCCTTGGGACTTTTTTCCCAGGCCTTGGGATTTTTCTGGGCAAGCTACAGAAAAGGCCATTCACATCGTTTTTTCATCTTTTAGATGAACAAAAGAAAAAAAATGTGTGAAAACACACTCTAAATGAAAAAGTTTTCGTAATTTTGCCGTCAAAGAACAAAAAACCTATTGCTTATGGGACAGAAAAGAGGAGGCAGGCGCTTGTCGAAGCGCCAAGTGGCCGACGCCGTGCAAGCACTTTTTCAGGCACATCCAGGCGAGACACTGAGTTTTAAGTACATTTTCAAGACATTGAAACTCGACACGCATCCGGCCAAGATGCTGGCCGTCGACGTGATGGAGGAGATGGCGTGGGACGACTACCTGAGCAAGGTCGACAACTCGTCCTACCGACTGAACCTGAAGACGCAGGTGCAGGAGGGCACGTTCATCCGCAAGGCCAACGGCAAGAACTCGTTCATGCCCGATGACGGCGGCAAGCCCATCTTCGTCAGCGAGCGCAACTCAATGTCGGCAATGGGCGGCGACCGCGTCCGTGTGGCCATGATGGCTCGCCGTCAGAACCACATCAAGGAGGCTATCGTCACCGAAATCCTGGAGCGCAAGCACGACCAGGCCGTCGGCATCCTGCAGGTGGAGAAAGACTACGCCTTCCTCATTACTGAAGGCAACATCTTCGCACAGGACGTGCTCATTCCGAAGAAGAAGCTGAAGGGCGGCAAGACGGGCGAGAAGGCTGTGGTGAAAATCACGCAGTGGCCGTCGGAGGAGTCGAAGAACCTCGTCGGCGAGGTAATCGACGTCCTGGGCGAGCAGGGCGACAACAATGTCGAGATGCACGCCATCCTGGCCCAGTACGGCCTGCCCTATAAATATCCGCAGCGCGTAGAGGAAGCCGCCAACAAAATCGACGCCACCATCACTCCTGAGGAAATAGCCAAGCGTGAGGACTTCCGCGACGTGCTCACCTTCACCATCGACCCCGCCGATGCAAAGGACTTCGACGATGCATTGTCCATCAGGCCTTTGGATGGGCTGTGGGAAGTGGGCGTCCATATTGCTGACGTCTCCCACTACGTCACCGAGGGTTCCATCATCGACAAGGAGGCACAGCAGCGTGCCACCAGCGTCTACCTGGTAGACCGCACCATACCCATGCTGCCCGAGCGGTTGTGCAACTTCATCTGCTCGCTCAGGCCTGACGAGGAAAAGCTGTGCTATAGCGTCATCTTCCTGATGGACGAGGAGGCCAATATCAAGAAATGGCATCTGGCACACACCGTCATCCGCAGCGACAGAAGATTCGCCTACGAAGAAGTGCAGGCGATATTGGAAACCCCTCCTACGGCCCCCGAGGGGGCTTCAAAAGCTGGCAAGCCTGAAAAAAAGACAAATGTTGCCCCCTCGGGGGCAGAATGGGGGGTCAAGCTTTGCCTGCTGAGCCAGATGGCACAGAAACTGCGCGAACGCCGCTTCCAGAATGGTGCCGTGAAGTTCGACCGCGAGGAGCTGCACTTCGACATCGACGAGAAGGGTCATCCCACACGCTGCTACTTCAAGAAATCTACGCTGGCCACACAGCTCATCGAGGAGTTCATGCTGCTGGCCAACAGGACTGTGGCTGAGAGCATCGGCCGTGTGCCCAAAGGCACCAAAGCAAAGACGCTGCCCTATCGTATTCACGACCAGCCCGACCCGCAGAAACTGGAGAACCTGCGCGTGGCCTTGGCACCCTTCGGCTATAAGGTGAAAACCAGCGGAACGCGTGGAGCCATCTCACGCGGTCTGAACAAGCTGATGACGGAGGCAGAGGGCAGTCGCGAGCAGAAACTGGTGGAGACGCTGGCGCTCAGGGCTATGATGAAAGCCAAATACTCGACGCACAATATCGGCCACTATGGCCTTGCCTTCGACTTCTACACACATTTCACGTCGCCCATCCGCCGCTATCCCGATACGATGGTGCATCGTCTGCTTACCCGTTATCAGGAGGGTGGGCGCTCGGCTAATCAGGATCACTACGAGGAACTCTGCGAGCACTCCAGCGAGATGGAGCAGACCGCACAGAACGCCGAGCGCGACAGCATCAAGTACAAGATGGTGGAGTTTATGGCCGACAAGATTGGCCAGGAGTTCGACGCGCATATCAGCGGCGTGCAGAGTTACGGCATCTACTGCGAAATCGATGAGAACCATTGCGAGGGCCTTGTCGGTATGCACGACTTGGACGGCGATTATTACGAGTTCGACGAGAAGAATTGCCAGCTCGTGGGCCGCAGACATCACGGCAAGTACCAGCTGGGCGACGCCATCCGCATAAAAGTTGCACGCGCCAACGTGGAAAGACGCCAGCTGGACTTCATCCTCGCCGACGAATAAGACAAAAAACGTATCACTTTAATAAAAAACAACGTATTGTATGAAAAAAATGACAACTCTCAGCGTGCTGCTCTTCGCCGCAGCCATGCTGGTTTCTTGTGACAAGAAGTCCTCCGGCGAAGAGGAGGCACAGGGTGAAGGAGATTATCTGGTTGAATACTTCGCTTTCCAGGAAGAGGAAGACGGCCCTTGGGGTCTGATGGGCACCGACGGCACCGTGCTTGTGAAGCCCAAGTTCGATGCAAGCGATGTTTCATGCGTAGTAAACGACCGCTTCTACGTTGGCAGTTATGACGATGGATATACCATCTACACAGCCGAGAAGAATCCTAAAAAGATTGGTAAGTACAAGAAATGCGGCAGCTTCACTGGCGACCTGTGCCCTGTGCTGGACATGAATGATCATTTCCTCTACATAGACAAAGATGGTGAGAAGGTTCTCGACGTTACTGAGATTGATGGCAAGAAAGTGCAGGCAGCCTACAACTTCTTCTGCGGACGAGCCATGATCAACACAGAAGATGGCAAGTGGGGCTTCATTGACGAAGAAGGCAAGTCTGTCAAAGGCATCGAATACGCTGATGCCTGGAACTACTGCGAGGATTTGGCCATTGTCTATTACGACAATCCCACCTATGAAGATGAAGACACGGGCAAGTGGGGTGTCATTGACACCGAGGGCAAAAAACTCTTCCAGAAGCGATTCTGCGACATGAAGCCCAGCGAGTTTAAATTTGCAGGCGGACTTCTTGAGGTAACCGATGCAGACAGCAACTACCACCTTATCGACAAGGACGGTAAAGAAACTGTAAAGCTGAAGGAGAAGACCTTCACCAACTTTATCTGTGAAGACGCCATCAACGTCTACAATATTGAGACCTCGAAAGCAGGACTCATGGACAAGGAAGGCGAGTGGATCATCAGGCCTAAGTTCAATTCCATTACCTTCAACGGCAAGATTCTCGCCGCTAGTAATGAGGAAGAGGAATTTGCTCTCTATACAATGGAGGGAGAGAAAATTGCCAACCTGCCTCATGGCTATGTCAGCCTCTTCGACAAGAATTTCAAGGACTACGACAGCTACCTGCTCGTTGGTACATGGGAAGATGGCTATAAGCTGGTGGATTCGGAAGGAAACAAAGTGGATACCGATTACAAGATTCGTAATTACAGCACAAGTTTCAACTGGGGCTTCTCCAACGAACAGTATGATGAAGAATACTACGAAGATTACGAGGAGGACTACGAGGAATAATCCATCAAATATGTTAACGGACGTCGACTGCGTGGCAGCGGCGTCCGTTATCTTTTTTTCTTAGCCGATGTTCAGGGACTTCTTTTACATGACCAAGAGCGACAGGCGCATCATTCTGTCGGCGCTGGCCCTTATCGGCGTGGCCGTAGCCGTCATCTTCCTCGCAGGAGGAAGGGACAAGGCAGAGAACAGTACAGCCATCCAACAGGCTATCGCCGATTCCACAGAAAATGCAGCCGTCTCGGAAATCACAATAGGCTCAGAAGCCCCATTGGCCTCAGCATCCCACGAGCTGTTTGTCTTCGATCCTAACACCGCCGACAGCGCTGCCCTTCTCCGTTTAGGTCTCTCTAAATGGCAAATTCGCAACATTTACAAATATCGTGCAGCGGGTGGAGTGTATCGTTCGAAGGAGGATTTCGCACGACTCTACGGTCTCACCGTTAGGAAATATCGAGAATTGGAACCATACATTACCATCGGTGCCGACTTCCAGCCTGCCTCCACGCTCTTCCCTGACAGGAAGGCGGAATACACAAACGGAGGGGCAGAACGGCACGACAGCACCTTTACACCTCGCTACCCCGTAAAGCTCGCTGAAGGCGAGACTATCGACCTGGCTACTGCCGATACCGCTTTGTTGCAGCGCGTGCCAGGCATCGGCTCTTATTATGCACGTCGCATCGTAGAATACCGTCAACGCTTAGGCGGCTACGCAAGTCTTTCGCAGCTCGATGAAATCGATGGTTTTCCGCACGAGTCCCTACCCTATTTCACGCTCAGCGCAGGCAGCTCAGCTACGGAAAAGCTCAATGTAAACAGCCTCTCCATAAATGAGCTGAAGCGACATCCCTACATCAATTTCTACCAAGCACGAGCCATTGTGGACTATCGGCGACAGAACGGTCCCATCGCCGATATTAACGAATTGCGTCTGCTGCCCGATTTTGACGATGCGACTCTCAGCAGGCTTCGTCCTTACGTCAGCTACTGAATTTGATACTCACCAGCAGGCTGCGTAGGTAAATCATAGAGGTAGGTACGGGGCAAGGCAGCATTGGGATGGTCATCACGGACACGACGCAAACCTTTACCTTTTAACGGAACATAGGAGCGCAGACGGCAAACACCGCCCAGCGCAGAACGGATGACGGCATGCTGGAGGCGGCCGTCCTTCCATTGCATATCCACCTCAAATCCGCCACGTGCCTTCAAGCCGCTGACGCTACCCTCAGGCCAGGCCGATGGTAGGGCGGGTAGAAGGAACACAAAACCGTCGTGGCTCTGCAGCAGCATCTCGGCAATGCCCGCTGTGCAGCCAAAGTTGCCGTCAATTTGGAATGGCGGATGGGCATCGAAGAGATTGGGATAGGTGCCGCCACGCTGTTTCGTCGTTCCGATAATGAGGAAGGTGTCAGGGGTGAGCGTCAGCTGGTCGCAGATGAGCTTATAGGCATGGTCGCCGTCAAGCAGGCGCGCCCAGGAACACACTTTCCACGCCATACTCCAGCCCGTGCTTACGTCGCCACGTGCCTCAAGCGAAGTCTTCGCGGCCTGCCATAGCTCAGGTGTGCGATAGGGCGAAATCTGGTTAGAGGGGAAGAGACCGTAGAGATGGGAGGAATGGCGGTGGTCGTCCTGCGGGTCGTCCACATCGTCGAGCCACTCCTGCAGCTGTCCCCAACGGCCAATCTGCATCGGCGGAAGGAGGGGAAGCTGCTGGCGAAGGGTGTCTAATAGTTGAGAGTTTAGAGTTAAGAGTTGAGCGACATTTCCTTTTACATCGGATGAAACGTCTCTAAACTCTAAACTATCAACTCTCAACCTTTCAGCCGCCATCAGTACCTCGTTATAAAGCTCGGTGACAAGCTGATTGTCCATCGTCACACCAGCATCAAGCGAGCTACCGTGACCGGGGCCGCCATGCTCAGGCGACTCGCCAGGGCAAATGACCAGATAGGGGCGAGAGGTGAGAGGTGAGAGGTGTGAGGAATCCTCAACGAGAATCTGACTGTAGAAGCGGGCGGCATCGGCCATAACAGGAAAGGCTTTTTGCAGGAATTCCCGGTCGCCGGTAAAGAGATAGTGCTCCCACAGATGGCGGCAGAGCCAGGCGCCACCCATCGGCCAAAGGCCCGTGGCGGCATGGTCGACGGGGCCGGTGATGCGCCACTGGTCGGTGTTGTGATGCAACACCCAGCCATCGGCGCCATACATATCGCGGGCGGTCTGACGGCCAGTCTCACTCACCTCATTGATAAGTCTGAACAGCGGGCCATTCAGCTCCGTCAGATTACAGACCTCTGCCGGCCAGTAGTTCATCTCCAGATTGATGTTCGTAGTATATTTCGAGTCCCACGATGGCCACATACGGTCGTTCCACAGGCCCTGCAAATTGGCAGGGTTGATATCGTCAGGCTGTGAGGAACAGATAAGCAGGTAACGGCCATACTGGAAAAAGGTAGAAACGAGCGGTGTCGGGAGGCTCAACTTCACCCTGTCAAAATAATGATGATAAATCTGGTGATGTCGCGCCTTCAGACTGTCATAGCCTAAAGCCATAGCTTCGATGAGGCGCTGACGACTCTGCAGCTGCTCATCGCCAGATACATCGTTGTAGTTTTTGACGTTGCTGCCCACGGTGATGTATAGTGTGGCTTTGTCGGCACCAACGACAGAGAGCTGGCCGTCTGCCACACTCACCGTGCCTCCATCCGTCTGCACCGCCATCAGGCCCATAAAGCGCACCAAGCTTTTCACGCCCTCATGTTTTCCCGTGACGCCATGAAGATAGACGGCGCCATTCTCGTTTCCGACAAGCGGATAGTCATGCGGCGTCTGCATAGAGGCCGTGAACGTCACCTTACCAGGCTGCGAAGCCGTAAAATGAACAGCCAGCACCTTACTGCCTAAGGGAGCCAGCGTCTCACGCTCGAATTGCACGCCGTCGACGGTGTAACGCACAAAGTGAGAGGCCTCATTCAGGTCGAGCAGGCGCTCATAGTCACTATAGGCGGTGTGCCCAGGCTGCGCGATGTATACATCGCCGAAAGGCTGGAAGGGCATACCGCAGTTTTTCCCTGCGCCCAAGGGCATCACCTTTTCATCGGCCAATTCCTGCGCTTCGCGGTAGCGTCCCTCGAAGATGAGCTGGCGCACCTGCGGCAGGTATTCGCGTGCCTCAGGGTTGAGCACCTGATTAGGACGGCCCGCCCATAGCGTCTCCTCATTCAGCTGAATGTGCTCCACAGCGGGCGTTCCATAGACCATCGCCCCCATCGTGCCGTTGCCCAAGGGCAGCGCCTGCGTCCACGTTGCCGCGGGTTTGTCATACCACAGCTGCTGCGCCACCGCATGGCCAACTGACAAATGATAAGTGATAAATGATAAAACTATCAGCGCTGCTCTTCTCATCCTATTTGTCTATTTTTGTCTGTAGTGCCTCAGCGGGCTGGATGGTTACCTTGCTCTCGTCAATCATCGTGCGGTCAAGCTGGAAGACATCGGCGAAGAAATCGTAGACGGCCTGCCGCTTGTTTGGACCGAAGTCGTGGCGCTCGTCGGGCAGATGGATATTTCGTACATTGTCCTTGGCATCATAGAAGCCGTAGATACGCTGAATGAAGGGATACTCTAATTCCGGCGTGGTCGAGGTCCAGTCACCGCCGTCGCTGACAAGAAGCAACGGCCGAGGAGCTATGAGGGCTGCTAACTCTGCTTCGCAGGTGCCACCGCCAGCCAGCTGCACAGGCATCCCACTCTCACAAGGACAGCCACCGTCGAAATGGCTGGCTACATGGACGACAGGTGCCGAGACGGTGATACGCTGATCTAACAAGGCGAGGAGCACAGTATGGGTGCCGCCGCCCGAACCACCATTAGCAGCAACACGTGTCATGTCGATGTCCTTCCTGTTCTTCAGCATCCAGTCGAGCAGCCTCAGTCCACAGGCGGCTTGGAAGATATGGGCGCGAGCGGTATGGTGGTCGCCGACCTCATCTGCTGACTGTCCATAGCCGTAGAGGTCGAAGTCCACACAGACGGCACCCATACGGGCCAGTGTGGCAAGTCGCTGCTGCTCATCGTCGCGATAGCGCGAGGGCCAATGGCCGTCAGGACAGATGAGGAGAGGCTTCTTACCCTTCTTCAACGAGGTATAGATGGTGCCAAAGACATGCTGGCCGGGAGTCAACTCAAGGCAGATGTTCTGCGTGGTGTAGCCATCGTGCTTCTTCACCTTCGAGAGGATGGCAGGTGCATCCTTTACGCAGGAATCGAGGAAGGCATCAATCTGCAGGAGCTCGCGCACTTCCTTCTTCAAGATGGCACGGCGTTGTTCCCACTCCTCCACATTGCTGTACTTTGCCGATAGCCATTCGAGCATCTGCCGGCCTTCATCCTCGTGGCGGCGCGGATATTCGTAGAGCTTAATTTTATAGCTGTTGCCGCTCTGCTTCCACCAATTCCAGTCATAATGCTTGCAGATATTGTCAAGCGTCTGCTCCAACGAGTAGGGGCGAACACGGAAATCGGCATAGGACAAAACAACACCCACCGTATCGACATTACTGTCAAACTTAAACTTCACACCAAACCGCTTTGCCACATCCTGCATCACATCATGCACAGGGCGGGCATAGCGTGTCTCGTAGGTTTGCGCTATGCTAAATGAAAAATGACAAATAAAAAATGACAAAAGCAGCAGTATTCGTTTCATTGCCTAGGGTTTATAGATGATTTTTTCAATGTTGATGCTATTGGATACAGGGATGCCATCGACGAAGAGCGTGAGGCCACGACCCTGATGGTAGCGCTGGCCGTCGCGGTCCCAAACGATGGTGAGCGTGTGCCCACGGTAGCTGATGCCGTCAAGGCAGAAGTATGCCCACTTGTCCTGCGGAAAAAGCGGGTTGACAACGATGCTACCGTCAAGCTGAGGACGCAGGCCGCAGATGCCGGTGATGATGAGGTCGTTGTAGGTGGAGTGGTTATAGTAGCGCGAGCGTTCACGGTCGCCCATCAGCCAGGCGCCATTGGTCTCGTCCAAATACTCGCCGATGTAGGGACGGCCTCGGTGGTGCTGACTCTCAGTGTAGAGCTGCATCTGCCTAAAGAAAACCGAATCAAGCCGAGGATAAGGATACGGACTAGTATTCAGATGGTTGGCCATAGCCGTCAATGTCTGGGATGTGGCAAAAGGCCAAATGGCTCCGTCCCACTCGCACTTGCCCACACCATGACTGCGGAACTCCGGGTGACGGCGTTCAGCAGTAGTAAGACCGTATGGGGCAGAGAAGCCCTTTTCATCAAAGACCTGCTTCCAAGCATAGTCATGGTAATATCTTGGTGTTGAGGACATCATATACATGGTAGAATCACACGAAGGTATTCCAAAGTACCAAGGGATGTAGCCGATGGCCTCACGCACTTGCGCCAGCGTGTCGCCGCGCAAAGTCTCATAGAAATGGTGGTCAGGATTCCACAGCTTCGTCTCAATGAGCTGGCGTAGCGTATCGGCCTTCTGCTCATAAAGGGAGGCTTTGGCACTGTCACCCCACATATTATTAATGTACGCGAGGGCCTTGGCATTGCCATACATATAACTGTTGATGGTGGGCCGCGCATACTGCTTCTTGCGGCCGCCGCTGATGCTCTCCTCCATGCCATCCTGCACGTCGCCCTGCCAATAGAGACCGCTGGGCAAGCGGTTTGTACGCTCCCAACGAGCATACTCCTCCTCCAAACGAGGCTTCAGCGTAAAGAGGAAGGCTGTGTCGCCCTGCACTTTCCACATGTCAAGGATGGCGTGGGGATTCCAGGAAGAGAACTTATTCATCTTCGTCATCGCCTGACCATCGTTGCCGAAGTACCAGGTGCGCAGAATCTGGTGCAGATAGGTGGTGTCACGTAGCCAGCGGCTCTCCATCACATGGTGGCCGATGGCACAGGCTATGAGGTTGTACTTGTCGGCATAGCTGCGATCGACGAGGAACTCTGTCATGCCATAGCCCACCGGTGTACGCTTGATGTGCTTGCGCAGCGTCCACCAGCGATAGTAGTACATCTCGCGCATCTGCTCATCGGGACAGTCGAAGAGGGGAATGTTTTCCCGCATCCAGTCCGAAGCCTGCACATTGGGAATGGTGGTGACGATATTCTCGTCCTCCATGGTGTTGAAACGCTCGGCATAGTGGGCGAAGGAGTCGTAATGGAGGACGGCCGTCATACTGCCGTCTACAGAACGGGAGGTGACATTGGCAATATGAAACCCTGCAGCCTCGTCTAACTCATCAGCACGAGGCATATCATAGTCCTGATCGGCAGGGGTGTTGGTATCAGGCTTGTCGAAAAGTGGACCAGTACGGAAGACGATACGGCTGATACTCTCCACGGGCGTATCAAACTGGCGTTCACAGGCTTTCTTGCCATTAAGATAATAGACCGCACGATGAAGCGATGTAGAAAGTACGGCACGGATATGATATTCCACCCCCGGCTCATAGTGCTTCAGCAAGGTGCCATATCTGGCTCCACCCTTTACACGGATAATTCCTGTGGAGTCCACCACAATGCGGGAACACACAGTACCTACATCATCCACAAATTCAATATCCAGTTCACCGCAGTCCTCCTGATCTGTCATCAAGTCAAACTCCACCTCCAATTCCTTGGTATTGGGTATCACACGCTCTGCCTTCGCATAGTCATATGGATCACAATCATAAAGGTTGAGCCACCCATTCTTCAATATTATCGAACAGAGCTTTGGCATATAGAGGTTCCAGTTGGTGAGTTCAGAAAGTCCTCCTCCCTGGGGGAAGGGGACAGAATGAGTTGTCGCCTCCAGTCTGACAGGGACAGGAATACGGCTGACCCACATGTCCTCCTTGTTATTTGAGTAGGTCACCCATAGACAACTGTCCTCCGGGACGCCGTTCCCTTCCTGAATGCCACGCACATACTGCGGGCCATAGCTCTTGTATTGGCCACCGTGGCGCAAAGGTGTCACCTCGCCGTTGATAAGCGAGAGCGTGGTGTAGTCGAGACCGTCGGCAGAGAGCGAGATAGCCAGTGGCCAGCGATATTCCGAGGGATTATAGACGGTGGCGTAGGTGCCATCGCTGAGTCTCTGTCCCCAAATCTTTGCATTGCTGTTAACAAAACCCGGCGCACGGTCGCAGCCCAGATTACCGTTGACATCAGTAAGACGCCAAGTCTTGCCGCCATCGGCAGAGAGCGAAGTGACGGCGTGTTTCCACAATGCCACCTTGCGTCCGTCGGGCAGCGTGTAGCCAGAAAAGGCCTTATAGGGCTTATTCAAGGGAATCAGCGGATCGTTGCGGTCGGCCTCCTCCACCCATTGCATCAGCTGCATCGGGTCGGCCAGCATCTGGTCGACAGCCTTTACGAAGGCTTTGTCGCGGCTTTTCTTATAATACGGGTAAACCGTATTACGCTCTGAAAAACCATGATTGTAATAGATGAAGTAAATGGGGCCGAGGGAGCCATCCTCGAAGACGCGGCGAGCCACGCGGCCAATGCCGTTTCCGTCATTGGGATCGTCCTTCATAGTGAGGCAGATGCCGTAACTGCCAGTGGCGAGGAGGACGGAGCCATTGGCATTATAGAACACATGAGGCTTATGGGTCGTATAAGTCTTATCGTATTTCTGGGACACATACCACCCTACGCGCTGGTGCATCACGGCTTTCAGGTCATGGGCGGCGGGCAAATCCGGGCGGTTTTCTTTCGTCCAACCTTCTGGTACGGGATATTCGGGGAAGAGCTCGACGGGCGGCGTCCATGTATAGCCATCCTTGGAAGTCTGGTACATCGTCTTGCCGGGAGCCTCATGCTCATGCCGAGGGTCTGTCAGATAGTGCATATAGAACTTGCCGTTCCAATAGGCCATCATAGGCTGGTGGTTGTAGGTCCAGGGCTTTTCGCCGCGCATGGTTTGAATGGAATGGACACCCACAACAGGTTTCAGGCCGCCGTCGTGTCTTTCAGTCAGAGCCATCGTCAAGCCCGAATAGTGTACCACATCTCTATTATATTTGATGAGGCCATCGACCAATTCCTCAGATGCCATAAAAACGGTGCCATGCTTATGACCAACGGGGAACGAGACGGCGCCTGTCTGATCTTGGAAGGTCTTGAAATCCTTCGTGCGATGGGCACCGTAGATACCATGCTGATAGCTGTCGTAGTAGATATACCACCAGTCCCCTACCCTTGCTGTGCTCGGACCTTCAGTAAAGTTCCAGGTAAAAGGCTCCGACGCCTCGCTCCACGGACCATAGGGACTGTCAGCAAAGGCCACCTTAAGGTTTCGCATGGGACGCGAGTTGTCCTTGAGCACCATCACATAGGGGTGAGTGGTGAGAGGTGAGAGGCGAGCGCTTTGTTTCACTATCGTAGCATCGATAACCGAGAAGCCTGGATCATAGAAAAGCTTGGCCTCGGAGAAACGCCGGAAGTCGCGTGTTGTCATGTAGTAGAGACGATGGTTGTTCTTCGCGTCTTCCTGATAATCAGGGAAACGGCCTGGAACGCACGACGCCCACACGATAAGAAACTGCCGTTTCACGTCGTCATAGAACAGCTCCGGCGCCCACGTATTCACCGTCGTGGTGTCCATGCCGGTGGGGATGAAACGCTGCGGTGTCCAATGGATGAGGTCTTTCGATGAGGAGTAGCCAAAGCCGCGGTCGCCCCGCCACGAACTAGTCCACACTAAATGAAAAGTGCCGTCGGGGCCTTGTACCACCGACGGGTCGCGCATCACCTTCTGTGTGCCCACCTCCGGCCGCAAAAAGACGCCCTGGATGCTGTCCCACCGCAAGCCATCGTAGCTATAGATGAAACGCAACCCTTCATTGGCGGGCTCATGAAACGACGTGGACACATAGATATCCTTTGCCTGTGCTCCCATAGAGAGCAGGAGCACAGTAATGGTCAGCAACACATTTCTTATCATCAAGGGAAAAGACGTTTTAGTTCATTTCATCGGCAAAGTTAAGCATTTTTTACTCTTCGCCCTCATTTTTTTCTAAAAAACTTAACCGAATAGAAAAAAACTTTGTATATTTGCAGCCAAAGACGAACTTCACAAAAAAACATATATCATTTAATACAACATCTTTATTAACTAAAACAAACAAAAACATGAAGAAAAAACTACTTTCTTATGCTGCATTAGCAGCTATGTTGTTTACCCCACAAGTTATTATTGCCGAAGAAGCCGAAAATCCTACAGAGCATCTGAAGGCAACCTATGACTTTACCAAGCTCACCGTTACAACGCAGCCCGAAAACCTCAATGGCAGTGCAGCCAACGGCCAGGCATTCTATGCATGGGAGAATTCAGGCAAGACGGACAGCAAGCGTCAGGATTACAAGGGCTACACATGGAAAGAGGGTCTTGCCCTGCCAGAGGTATGCCACGTTTGGCGCCGCAGCGACCGTATC
>JAGAAJ010000001.1 GCA_017615355.1 Prevotella sp. | reverse complement strand
TGGAATTCCATCTGGAAGTAATGGCTGAGGTGAGGGCACGGGCAGCACGTTCCATGAGGTCAATGGACTTAACGGGCTCATGCTCGATGGTATATTTGTCTAATTCTTTAATCTGAGCAGCGGTAAATATCTTCATAGCGCTGCAAAAGTACAAAAAAGTTTGCATTTCTTTGCTATTTTCACTATTTTTTTCGTACTTTTGCAGCAAACTTGAAACGACAAAAACTATGGAACAAGTAGAAGTAAATGGCAAGACCTTTCGGATTTCCATTCCAGAGGCAGAAATCAAGAAGAGAGTGAAGGCTGTGGCAGAGGAAATCAGCCGCGATTTGGAGGGCAAAAACCCGCTGCTGCTGGGCGTGCTCAACGGTGCGTTTATCTTCGCTGCCGATCTGATGCGCGAGATGACCATACCCTGTGAAATTTCCTTTGTGAAACTGGCCAGCTATCAGGGCACCACTTCGACAGGCAAGGTGACGGAGGTGCTGGGCATCAATGAAGACCTGACGGGACGTGATATCATCATCGTGGAGGACATCGTCGACACAGGTCTTACTATGAAACGAATGATTGAGTCGCTGGGCACCCGCAATCCCGCTTCGGTCAGCGTCTGCGCCTTGCTGGTGAAGCCTGATAAGTTGCAGGTGGAGCTCGACCTGAAGTATGTGGCCTTCAAGATTCCCAATGAGTTTATCCTTGGCTACGGCCTCGACTACGACCAGGCTGCCCGCGGCCTGAAAGACATCTATACATTAGTCCCCTAACTCATTGGTCCCATTGGTCCCATGAGTCCCATAAGCCCAATTAGCCCTATGAGAATAGTTAAACTCCCTCATCTGCCCAGCGAGAAGACGACGGCTCAGCCGGGCGACCTCATCCCCGACGTGTGGTACAAGGGGAAGGAATATCGTGTAGAACAAAATCAAGTAGAACAACATATCCATATGAAGAACATCGTGATATTCGGCGCTCCCGGCTCAGGCAAGGGAACGCAGAGCGACAAGCTCATTGAGAAATACGGCCTGGAGCACATCAGCACTGGCGACGTGCTGCGAGCAGAGATCAAGAAAGGCACGGAGCTGGGCAAGACGGCTCAGGGCTACATCGACCAGGGACAGCTCATCCCCGACGAGCTGATGGTGAGCATCCTCGCCTCGGTCTACGACGGCTTTGGCCGCGGCCACAAGGGTGTCATCTTCGACGGTTTTCCCCGCACCATTCCGCAGGCAGAGGCGCTGAAGAATATGCTGGCCGAGCGTGGCGACAAGGTGGCTGCGATGTTGGAGCTCGATGTGCCCGAGGATGAGCTGATGAAGCGTCTCATCCTCCGCGGACAGCAGAGTGGCCGTGCCGATGACAACGAGGAGACCATCAAGAAGCGTCTCGTCGTTTACCACTCGCAGACGCAGCCCCTCATCGAATGGTACAAGCAGGAAGGCCTGCACCACCATATCAACGGCTTGGGCGAGTTAGACCGCATTTTTGCAGACATCTGCGAGGTGGTGGATAACATCTAGTCCGACTCTCCGAACGAGAAATACTGAGACTTTTATGGAATCTAATTTCGTAGACTACGTCAAGATTCTGTGCCGGTCGGGCAAGGGCGGCAGGGGCTCGATGCACCTGCGCCATGTGAAGTACAACCCCAACGGCGGACCCGACGGCGGCGACGGCGGCAAGGGCGGCAGCATTATCCTGCGTGGCAACCATAATTTCTGGACGCTGCTGCACCTGAAGTTCGAGCGCCATATCTTCGCCGAGCATGGCGGCAACGGCGGCAAGGACAAATGTCACGGCACCGACGGCAAGGATGTCTACATCGACGTGCCGCCTGGCACGGTTGTCTACAACGCTGAAACGGGCAAGTTCGTGTGCGACGTGGCCTACGACGGACAGGAGATCGTGTTGCTGAAGGGCGGCCGTGGCGGCTTGGGCAATTTCCAGTTCCGCTCAGCCACCAATCAGGCGCCGCGCTATGCCCAGCCTGGCGAGCCGGCACAGGAGATGACGATTATCATGGAGCTGAAGCTGCTGGCCGACGTGGGTCTCGTGGGCTTCCCCAATGCGGGCAAGTCGACGCTGGTATCGGCCCTGAGCAATGCCAAGCCGAAGATTGCCAACTATCCCTTCACCACGATGGAGCCGTCGCTGGGTATTGTGGGCTATCGTGACAACAAGTCATTTGTGATGGCCGACATCCCGGGTATCATCGAGGGGGCTGCCGAGGGCCGCGGCCTGGGGCTGCGCTTCCTGCGTCACATTGAGCGTAACTCGCTGCTGCTCTTCATGGTGCCTGGCGACACTGACGACATCAGTCGCGAATACCACATCCTAATCGACGAATTACGCAAGTTCAACCCTGAGCTGCTGTCGAAGCAGCGCGTGCTGGCCGTGACGAAATGCGACCTGCTGGACGAAGAGCTGATGGAGATGCTGCGTGAACAGCTGCCTTCTGAGGAGGGCCTTCCCGTTGTGTTCATCTCTGCCGTAACAGGTTTCCATCTCGACGAGCTGAAAGACGTGCTGTGGAGCGAGCTGAACAGTGAGAGCAACAAGCTTCAGACCATCATGGCCGACGACCGTCTGGTGCATCGCGACAAGGATATGTCGGTCTTTGCCCAGGAGCTGGCCGATGAGGATGCCGACGATGACATCGAATACATTGACGAGGACGAAATAGAAGACCTCGAAGACGTGGAGTATCTGGACGACGACGAGTAGTTTCTGAACGAAAGTCATCATTTTCCAACGGGACAGAAAAAAATTGTAAAAATAGTTTCTGTTTCGAAAATTATTCTTAAATTTGCGCTCGAAAACACAACTAACTCATAATTTTATATGCAAAAGAGATTCTTTCTACTCGTAGCCATGCTGCTCACGCTGACGCTGGGCGCAATGGCACAGGTGACCACGTCGAGTATGGCCGGCAAGGTGACACTCGAAGGCAGTGGTGAGGAAATTATCGGCGCCACGGTGGTGGCCGTGCACGAGCCTTCGGGTACCCGCTATACGGGTGTGACCAACATCGACGGTATGTTTACCATTCAGGGTATGCGTACCGGCGGACCTTACTCCGTGACAATCAGTTACATCGGTCACCAGACGAAGATTGTGCGTAACATCACGCTGCAGCTGGCCGAGACCTACAACCTGCCGGTGAAGCTTTCCGAAGATGCCACCGACTTGGCCGAGGTCGTCGTGACGGGCCGCGCATCCAAATTCTCAGCTGAGAAGATGGGTGCTGCCACGAACATCAACAGTCAGCAGATCCTTAGCCTGCCCACGGTGAGCCGAGGCATCAGCGAGGTGACACGCCTCTCTGCCTATGGCGGCAACGGCATGAGCCTCTCAGGTTCTAACGGCAGGTACACCAACTTCACGGTTGACGGTGCCAATTTCAACAACAACTTCGGCCTGACCGAAAACCTGCCTGGTGGTGGCAATCCTATCTCGCTCGACGCTATCGAGGAGATGCAGGTTACTATCTCACCCTATGACGTGCGACAGACCAACTTCACGGCAGGCGGCATTAACGCTATCACGAAGTCGGGTACGAATACGTTCAAGGGTTCGGCCTATGTCTACCACACCAACGAGAACATGCACGGCGACGCCGTTGAGCGCGAGCAGATACTGAGTGCACGCGAGAAGAGTCAGACCACTACGTGGGGCTTTACCGCTGGCGGTCCCATCATCAAAAACAAGCTCTTCTTCTTCGCCAGTGGAGAAATGGTGAAGCAGCCTACTGTGGTGAACCGCTGGAAGGGTTCCACGTATGGCAACTACGATGCCGACAACTACCTCTCACGTGTCTCACTCACCGACCTGCAGACGGTCTCAGACTTTGTACGTGACCGCTACGGCTACAACACCGGCTCCTACAACGACTGGTCGACTGACAACGACACCTACAAGGCTTTGGCACGCTTGGACTGGAACATCAATGACAGGCATAAGCTGGCATTGCGCTACAACTACACAAAGAGCCGCACTTGGAAAAATCCCTCCAACTCTGTTGACGGCGGCACACTCCCCTATACTCGTATGTCGCTTTACAATATGTCCTATCGCGGCTCACTCTACGCACAGGACAACTATGTGAAGACCTTCGCTCTCGACCTCAACAGCCGCCTGGCCGACAACCTGTCGAATCAGCTGCTGGCCACCTATTCGAAGATCGACGACATACGTGACTCTGACTCCTCCCCCTTCCCCTTCATAGACATCCTTGACGGCGACGGCGGCAACTACATCTCCTTGGGTTACGAGTTGTTCACATGGAACAATGCCGTGCACAACAACATCCTGAACATCAAGGACGACATTACCTATTATTTAGGCAAGCATACCATCATGGCTGGCGCAAGCTTCGAGTATCAGATGGCCGACAATATGTACATGCGTAACGGTACAGGCTATTACCGCTTCGACTCGATGCAGGACTTCCTCATGCAGCGCACACCTTCTGTGGTTTGTCTTACCTACGGCTACAACGGTGAGGAGAAACCCGCATCGCGTGTGGAATTCAATCAGATCGGCCTCTATGCCCAGGATGACTGGAAGGTGCGCGACAACCTGAAGATTACCCTTGGCACCCGTATTGACGGGCTCTTCTTCAATAGCAGCGACCTGATGACCAACAACGCCATCTACAACCTCAACTATGGCGGCAAACGCGTAGACACCGGCAAATGGCCCGACAACTCCGTCACCATATCGCCTCGTGTCGGTTTCTCTTGGGATGTCTTTGGCGACAAGTCGCTGAAGGTACGTGGCGGCACAGGCTTCTTCCTTGGACGTCTGCCTCTGGTGTTCTTCACCAACATGCCTACCAATGCTAATATGTTCCAGCTGGTGGGCAAATGGAATGCAACGGGTTCCAGCGCCACAAAGATCGATATGCAGGAGTATTTCCCCAACGGCATGATCCTCGACGCCAACGGCTATCCCAGCCGCGATGCCCTGAAAGACTATATCATCAGCAAGGGCCTAGGCCCCAATACTATCACTCCTGAGGAAGGTACCCTGGCTGGCGATGTCAACGCCATTGCCTCCGACTTCAAGATGCCGCAGGAGTGGAAGTCGTCGCTGGCTGTCGACTATAGCTTCCCCACATCCTTCCCGCTTAGTGTCACCGCCGAGGCTGTGTTCAAGAAGACCATCAATGGTGTCTACATGACCAACTGGGCCCTGCGCGACGTGAGCGGCTATGCCCGTGTGAACGGTGCCGACCAGCGTGCCATGTATCAGGAAAACAAGCTGACCTACGAGCGTGCCGATGGCAAGACGGCCAGTATGCCCAACGCCTATGTGCTGAGCAACACTTCCAAGGGCTATGGTCTTGTGGCCAGCCTTACCGTGAACGCACAGCCTGCTGAGTGGCTGACCCTCATGGCTGCCTATACCCGCACCATTAACAAGGAGCTGACGGGTATGCCGGGTAGCAACGCTTCTTCAGCATTCTCCTACATCCCCTCTGTTGACGGTCCTAACTTCCTGCAGCTGCACAACTCGCAGTACGTTACACCCGATCGTATCGTGGCCACTGCCACCATCAACGACAAGAGCAACAACCACTATTCGTTCATCTATGAGACCTGGCGTGGTGGATACAACTATTCCTACATGACCACCAACGACATGAACGGCGACGGCAATTCCTACGACCTTGTCTACGTGCCTACCGACATAGAGGTGGCCAATGGCGACTTCCGCTTCACCAGCAAGGACGACGCCGTGCGTTATATGGATTTCGTCCATCACGACAGCTATCTGAAGAACCAGCAGGGCAAGTATGCCGAGGCCTACAGCGTCTATAGTCCTTGGGTGCACCGCATCGACTTCAGCTACAAGCACGACTTCTGCCTCAATGTGGGCAATACCTATCACAACCTGCAGCTCAGCCTCGACGTGAAGAATGTGCTCAACCTCTTCGACTCCTCATGGGGCGTGATGAAGTATATGAACAGCGACCTCAACTCTGGCCGCATTCTGAAGTTCGAGAGCATCGACAGCGAGGGCTATCCCGTCTTCTCCACTCCGAATGCCGTCAATGGCAACATCAAGACGTGGGTGCCCAGTCATGCCATTGGCCAGTGCTGGTATGCCAGCATAGGCTTGAAGTACATGTTCGAGGGCAAGAAGCGCGATAAGAAGTAGATTGAAAATTGAAGATAGAACATTGAATATGAAGACTATGAACAAGAAGATATTCTCCGCAATAACGGTTATTTGTTATTGTTTGACGATGATTGGTCTCGCTGCCTGCTCCGATGACTTTGAGCGCAGCTACAACGACCAGTTGCGCGTATCGGCATCCTATGTCTCCATCGTTGCCGAGGGCGGCACTACCGACATCACTGTCAGCGCAGGTGCCGACTGGGCTGTCGACGCAACGAGCACCATTCCTGATTGGCTCACCATCAGTCCCACATCGGGTGCTGCCGGAGAGAGCGTGATGAGCTTCACCGCAACAGCAGCCAACGGTGCCCGCACGGCCAAGCTGAAGATTGTCAGCGGCAGCAACGTGCAGGAGATCAATGTGGTGCAGGGTGAGACCGTCGTCGAGCCCGTCACCGTCAAGGAGGCTTGCGATGGTGCCGACGGCAAGACCTTTCGCGTCACAGGTGCCATCGTGCGCTGGGCTTCCAATGCCGAGAAATACGGCAACTGCTACATTGCCGATGAGACGGGCGAGATACAGATCTACGGTATGGCCGACAAGACAGGCAAGCTGCAGAACTATCCCCTGGCCAGCTGGGGACTCGAGCTGGGCGACGTAATTACCGTCGAGGGCGGCAAGAGCACCTATAAGGGTGAGGCCGAGCTGGTCGACGTCACCGTTGTCAACGTGAAGAAGTCGCTGGTGAAGATCATCGAGGCCAACGCCGACACCATTGGCATCGACGGCGGCACACTCGCTGTCAAGCTGGCCTTCAAGGGCAAGGGCGTCGTGCCTACGGTTGACGACCAGTATACGTGGGTGCGCTACAAGGATATGAGTATCACCAGCGGCGTAGCCACAGCCGTAGAGCAGAATCCTGCCGACACGGCCATCGTCACCTTCGCCATCGAGCCCAATGCCGGCGGCGACCGTTCAGCCAGCATCAGCTTCTCCTGCACCAATGGCAGCGCTTCCTCTACCACAGCCTTTAGCTTCGTACAGCTGGGTGCCATCATCGAGGCTCCCGTCAGCGACTTCCTCGCTGCTGAGGTGGGCGACACACAGTACCGCATCACCGGCGTGGTCACTGAGCTCTACGATGGCGACAGCCAGGGCCAGAGCTTCTACATCAAGGACTACTCAGGCCAGGCACTCGTCTATCGTGCTGCCGGCTTCAAGGAGTCGGGAGCCAAGGTAGGCGATGTGGTTACCGTCGTGGGTAAGCGCGGTGCCTACAACAACAATCCGCAGATGACCAGCGGCACCTTTGAACTGCTGAAGTACAGCGTCACCAAGGTCACGATTGCCGAATTCCTTGCCAAGCCCGACGACAAGGAGACCTACTACATGGTCACCGGCACCATCAGCTCGCTGAAGAACAGCAAGGGCGAGGACAACGACTATGGTAACCTCTATCTCACCGACGGCACCAACGAGCTCTACGTCTACGGCTGCTACAGCGGCTGGGGCGCTCCGAAGGGTGATGCCCAGAAGGGCTTCATCGCCGCCAACGGCATCGAGGTGGGCGACAAGCTCACGATGATTGGCTACAAGTCCACCTACAACGGACTCATCGAGATCTGCGGCGGCACCTGCTTCGCTTTCGAGAAAGCCAAGAATCCTGATGAAGGCCCCACTCACGGCGAGGATGCCGCCAGCCCCTTCACCGTGGCCGAGGCCGTGGCCAAGTGCCAGGCAATAGGCAACACCAGCGACGGCGTCATCTACTATGCCAAGGGCAAGATCAGCAGCATCAAGGAGGTGAGCACCAGCTTTGGCAATGCCACGTTCAACATCTCCGACGACGGCAATGACGCCAACTTCGTCACCTGCTTCCGTTCCAAGTTCCTGGGCAATCAGGCATTTGCCGACGAGAACGCCATCAAGACGGGCGACGAGGTCATCGTCTGTGGCAAGCTCGTGAACTACAAGGACAAGGACGGCAACGAGACGCCCGAGTTCTCAGGCAACGTCTACATCTATTCGCTCAACGGCAAGACTGAGTAGTCGAGTATGTAATGGGGCGGCTGAAAAAAGCAGCCTCCAAAATTTGCTGCGGAGGCTCCGGAGAAATCTGCGGAGCCTCCGCATTTTGCTAAAGAGCCTCCGCAGGAATAAAGGGAACAATGACGCTGGGAAGGTCTGCCTTTAAAGAATATTGATGATGTCGTGCAGACTATCTATGACGAAGGTGGGGGTCTGTGGACTTTCGCTGACATCGACGGCCCAGCGGTTGAAGAGCAGGGCATCGATGCCGGCGTTGAGGGCACCGAGGATATCGGTCTGCAGGTTGTCGCCAATCATCAGGGTGGTCTCACGACAGGCTCCCGACACTTTAAAGGCATAGTCGAAGTAGAGCGGAGAGGGTTTGTTGACGCCAGCGTCCTCGCTCAGGATGATGGTGTCGAAATAGTCGCGCAGACCGCAGGCCGCCAGTTTCTTGTACTGCACCTCGTGGAAGCCGTTGCTCGTCATGTGCATCCGATAGCCCTGCTTCTTCAGGTAGTCCATCAGCTCGTGGGCTCCTTCCACCACGCCTGGTTTCGATGCGCAGAAATCAAGGAAACGGTCGCTCATTTCCAGACAGTAGGCCTCACCAAGCCCTTCCCAGGGAGGGGATGACTGACAGGGAGTGTAGGTGCTCAGCGGCCTTCTGAAACGCTCCACGATCAGGTAGTCGCGAGTGATTTCGCCTTTCGAGTAGCGTGTCCATAGGTCGATGTTGGCAGCCCAATAAGCATCGTAGAAGACTTGCGGATCGGGAAACCAGCGGTCGAGATGGAATGCCTCGAAGGTCTCGCGAAGGGCGATGACCGCATTGCCGTGGGTGTCGTAGAGCGTATCGTCGAAGTCGATAAACAGGTCTTTGTATTTCATAGGCTTTCGACGAAGGTGCGTGTCAGCTGGAAGGACTGGGCGGCCACCTGATTCCAGAAGTCGTGATACTGCGAGGCATGGCTGTCGCGCAGGGGCACATCGCTGACGACGCGGAAGGAGATGAACGGCACCTTGTTGACATAACATGCGTGGGCGATGGCTGCCGACTCCATATCGACGGCCAGGGCCTCGGGGAAGAGGTCGACGATGCTCTGCATCTTCTCGCGTGAATCGACGAACCAGTCGCCTGTGACGATGAGGCCATGATGGAGGTGTGGGGATTGCAAATCCCCTTGAACAGTGAGGGGTGCGGGGATTGCAAATCCCCTTGAACAGTATGAGGTGAGCTCTTCACTCTTGCGAAGCAAATACGGGTCGGCCTGGAAACGGGCTGGCATGCCCTGCATCTGTCCGTACTGCAGCGAGCCGTCCTCAGCTTTGCCGCAATAGACATCGTGATAGGCCACCTCGCGGCTCACCACGATATCCTTGATGTTCACACCCTCGCCGTTGCCGCCGGCACAGCCTGACGAGATGATGCAATCGGGCCGATGCTCGTTGATCATACGCTGCACACCCAAGGCGGCGTTCACCTTGCCGATGCCGCATTTCTCTACTATCACCTGACTGTTGTCGAAAACCTGGCGCAGCTGCTGCAGCTCGCGGTCCATTGCTACAATGATTCCTATTTTCATCTTATTTTTCCATAATTTGTGTGCAAAGATACTAAATAATTCTTCATTCATCATTCGTAATTCATTATTATTTTGTACTTTTGCGCCCAAATTGCGAAAAAAGGACAAAAATGAAAAGACAGATAGCCATCCTCGGCTCCACGGGGAGCATCGGCACGCAGGCCCTGCAGGTCATTGAGGAGCACAGCGACCTCTATGAGGTCTATTGCCTCACGGCCAATAACAAGGTGCAGCTGCTGGCCGAGCAGGCACACAAATTCCGTCCTGCCGCTGTGGTGATAGCCAACGAACAGCGCTACGACGAGCTGAAGAGCCTGATGGCCGACCTGCCTGACGTGAAGGTGTATGCCGGTGCAAGGGCTTTAGACGAGATTGTCGAGGCCGGGCCTATCGATATGGTGCTCACTGCTATGGTGGGCTTTGCCGGCTTGAGTCCTACGATACACGCCATCAAGGCACGCAAGGCCATCGCCCTGGCCAACAAGGAGACACTGGTCGTGGCCGGCGCCCTCATCCTGCAGCTGGCTCAGCAGTATCACGTCAGCATACTGCCCGTCGACAGCGAGCACTCCGCCATCTTCCAGAGCCTGGTCGGCGAGGACGAGAATCCGATAGAAAAGATTTTGCTGACGGCCTCTGGCGGTCCGTTCCGCCTGCTGCCTGCCGAGAAGCTGGCCACCGTGACGAAGGCCGATGCTCTGCGCCATCCCACATGGGACATGGGCGCGAAGATCACCATCGACTCGGCTACGATGATGAACAAAGGCTTCGAGGTGATTGAGGCCAAGTGGCTCTTCGGCGTCGAGGCCGAGCAGATACAGGTGCTGGTGCATCCACAGAGCATCGTGCATAGTGCTGTGCAGTTCCACGACGGCAGCGTGAAGGCCCAGCTGGGCGTGCCCGATATGCGCCTGCCCATCCAGTATGCGCTGTCGTTCCCACGTAGGTTGCCACTAAGTGGCAACAAACTGAACCTCTTCGAGAGCCATGCGCTGGAATTTTTCGAGCCTGACTTGGAAAAGTTCCGCTGCCTGGCTTTGGCCTTCGAGGCTATCAAGAAAGGCGGCAACATGCCCTGCATCGTCAATGCTGCCAACGAGATTGTCAACCGCGCTTTCCTCGAAGACCGCTGCTCGTTCCCGCAGATGGCCGATATCATCGCCACCACGATGCAGAAGGCCACCTTCAGCGCTACGCCCGACTATGACATCTATGTAGAGACTGATGCCGAGGCAAGGCGGATAGCTTCTGAGTTGCTGAGATGACAACAAAACAACGTAATAACGATATAACGTAATAACGACATAACGATAATTAATGGAAGTTTTTCTGATAAGACTGTTACAATTCCTTCTGGCCATCTCGCTGCTTGTGCTGCTGCATGAGCTGGGCCATTTCACCTTCGCCAAGATCTTCAAGGTCAGGGTGAACAAGTTCTATCTGTTTTTCAACCCGAAGTTCCACATCGCCAGCACCTACGACAACTGGGTGCGCCGGCTGTTGAGGCTGAAGCCCGAGGTAGTGCCCACGAAGGAAGTGGAGGAGGAAGACAAGGACGGCAACAAGGAGAAGAAGACCGTCAAGGAGTATGTAGGCACGGAGTACGGCCTTGGCTGGCTGCCCCTCGGCGGCTACTGTGCCATCGATGGCATGATAGACGAGACGAACACGAAGCTCTCGGAGGAGACGCATCCCTGGGAGTTCCGCACCAAGCCCACATGGCAGCGCCTGTTGATCATGATCGGCGGCGTGCTGGTGAATTTCCTGCTCGCCCTGTTCATCTACTCGATGATCCTCTTCACATGGGGTGAGACCTACGTGCCAGTCGAGAAGATGACCTACGGCATGGAGTTCAACAACGAGGCAAAGGCCCTAGGCTTCCAGGACGGCGACGTGCTCGTCAGCACCGACCGCGGTCCGCTGAAGAAATGGGATGACGACCTGTTCCGTGAGGTGTCGAAGGCCAAGCAGGTGAACGTGCTGCGCGACGGCAAGCCCGTCACCATCAATATCCCTGAATCGGTCGACCTCAACCTGCTGAACATGTTCAAGGCTACGCCGATGTTCATGCGTGTGTGGATGCCTGCCGTAGCCGATAGCATTATCGCCGGAAGTGCTGCGGAGCAGATTGGCATGTTGCCTGGCGACACTATCGTAGGCATCAATGGCAAGACCGTCACGTCGTATAACCAGTTCCAGGACGAGATTGCCCGTCTGCGCGATGTATTGGAGGCCAAGCCGGCCGACAGCATGAAGGTGCGTCAGGTGGAGGTCGTCCTTGCCCATGTGGCCACAGAAGAGGCGTTGAGCGACAGCCTCTATTGCCGTTACGACACCATCGCCACCACGCTCTCTGCCGACCTGAAGCTGGGCTTCTTCCCTGTGCAGCTGTATAAGCCGACGACGTTTAAGTACGGATTCTTCGAGAGCATCCCTGCCGGCATCGGCTACGGATGGCACAAGCTGGCAGGCTATGTCAGCGATATGCAGTATGTCTTCACCAGCGAGGGCGCGAAGTCATTGGGCGGCTTCGGAGCCATCGGCAGCCTCTTCCCCGAGGTGTGGGACTGGCACCGCTTCTGGGAGATGACGGCCTTCCTCTCAATCATCCTCGCCTTCATGAACATCCTGCCCATCCCAGCCTTGGATGGCGGACACGTGCTGTTCCTGCTCTACGAGATGATCACGGGTCGCAAGCCCTCAGAGAAATTCATGATTCGCGCCGAGTATGTGGGCTTTGGCATCCTCGTCCTTTTGATGGTGGTGGCCAACCTCAACGATATCTTGCGCTGGCTCGGCTATATGTAAGCAGCACATAGACTGCCGCCACAACGACATAGCACATGGCCACTTGCAGTACAGAAGGGTGAAGGCCCTCGACGCTGGCAAGTGGCCATGTTGTCATGGTGTCTAAAGCCTTGTTCATCACATGGGCAACGGCCACAGCCACGCTGCCGATGACGGGAAGGATGAACGATGCAAGGGCGGCATAGAGTAGGAGAGTGGTGAGTGGGATGACGATGATGTTGGTGACGAGGAACCACGTGGAGAATCGTCCGAAGTAATAGGCCACGAGGGGCGCTGTGCCCATCTGTGCCGCTACCGACACCATCAGCAGACTGAGAACCCAGGACAGGATGCGATGCTCCATCATCCAGCGTGCCGACACCCACGACTCCATCAGGGGCACAAACAGCAGGATGCCCAGCATGGCCATGAACGACAGCTGGAAACCCACGTCGAAGAGGGCACTCCTGTCGAAGAGCAGCATGATGATAGCGGTGAAACAGAGCACGTTCAGCGATGCCCGCCGTCGGCCACCCAGAGAGAAGAGACCATAGACCGTAATCATCGTGGCGGCACGGACGAGACTCGTGGGCAGTCCAGTCAGCAAGGCATAAGACCAGACGGCCGTAAGCACCAGAATTTGTATGAGCCACGAGCGGCGCCGGCCCAGTGTCAGTCTCGTCAGCAATAGATAGATGATGCTCAGATGCAGGCCGCTCAGCGCCAGCACATGCGAGGCTCCCGTCATGTTGAAGCGGTCGTACTGCTGACGCGACAGCGCACTCTTATCGCCCAACACCATTGCGGCAATTAGCGCCTGTGCCTCGTCGTCGTCTACATTCATCCTTATGCGCTGCAACAAATGCTCACGCAGCACCAGAGCCTTGATGCGGAGGCGCTGCAGGTGACTGATGTCGTTCCAGCCGTCGCCGCCTCGCTGCCAGCCATCCCATCGCACGAACTGGCCGTCGCTGATGCACACCATGAGGTTGTCGCCCGCTTTGAGTTGCTGACTGCGCTCGTCTTTCCAGATATAGCAGCGGCGGCGTTCGCCTGTCTCGGTGAGCAGCAGGAAGGCCTGCAGCGTCTTCGGCTTGTCGGCAGGTACTGAGGCCACCACCGCCTCCGTCCATTGGCCGTCAGGCACACGCTGATCGTCAGGCCCTATCACCTTGATGACGACAATCACCACTACCAGCAGGATTGCTACAGGCAGCAGCGGTGTGTTGATGGGGCGCAGCGGATTTCTCATCACTTGCCTGTCACGGCATCCTTCTCATTATTTATTCTTAATGAGTCGCACGCCGTAGATCTCGCCGATCTGCTTGCCTTGCTTGGCCACGAACTTTACACGAACCTGCGTCTTGCCCTGAAGCATTTCTGCAGGGATGTCAAACGTCTCGTACTTGAACTCCGAGATGCGGTACTTGCCTGTATTGTTGACGCTTGTCAGCAACTGGTCGTCGATGAAGATGTCAAACTCGTGCGTCTTCCACTCGCCTACGCCCCAGAACTTCAGGCGGAGACTCAGTTCGGTGTTGCCGCCAGTCTGCATCAGGTAGCTGAAGTAATGGCCGTCGCGGGCATCGCGCCAGAATACGTCGTTCGTGTTGCCGGTATACGAATGGTCTGTCTCCATTTTATGGTCTGTCTCGGGTTGTTGTTCACCCGGCTGTACCTTGTCGATGGTGCGGGCCTCAAGCTCCTGACGCTCCTGCTCTTTTTTGGCCAGGTCGTCGAGATAGCCCTTATAGCTCTGCTCCGAGAGGGCAAGCCAGTACATCATATAGCGGCTGTCGTGAATCTCGAAGAAAGGCTGCAGCTCATTAGTCCCATTGGCCCCATTCACCATTTTTGTTTCAAGCTTAAAGTGGAGGGGCTTGCCTGCTACAGGCGTCAGCTGGTTGGCGATGTCCTCGATGTGGTCGTTGATGAGGATGGGGGCCTCGTTGATAGGCAGTTTCTTGCCGCCGGCATATTGTCCGAAACGGCTATCGTCGGCTATGAGGCCTGCCATATCCTCCGTTCCCGTCTTCATGCCCAGCAGGATGGGACCATGCATCAGGGCGATGTACTGCGGCTCGTTGGGCAGGTACTTGATGCTGTTGTGCATGGGGAAGCTGACCTCAATGACGTCGCCCTTCTTCCACTTGCGGTCGATGGTGACATAGCTCGACGGTCCTGTGATGATGTCGACGGGCTGGCCATTCACCTTCACCTCAAACTGTCCAGGCTTCACCCAGCCAGGATAGCGCACCAACAGAGGTAACTGGCCCTTTCCGCCAGTGATGGTAATTTTGCTCGTTTCTCCGTATGGGAAAGTCGTTTCTTGACGAAGTACAAAGCCCTTCTCTTTCCAGTTCAGCTCCGAGCTGACGAAGAGGTTCACATAGAGGGCGTTGCCCACATGGGTGTAGATGAACTGTCCATATTTGCCGTGATTCTCCATACCCGTGCCCACACAGCACCACATGGCCTCGTTGGGAGCCGAGTAGTTGCGGTAATGGCGCGGACGGGCTGGGGTGAAATACACATAGCCGCCGTGCTCAGGATGCTGACTGGAGAGGATATGGTTGAAGGTGGCCAGCTCATAGTAGTCGGCATAGCGGGCCTCGGGATTGCGGCGATGCATATCCTCCGTCAGCTTCAGCATATTGTTGGTGTTGCAGGTCTCGGGGCCGTCGATGTCGTTGATGAAGTCCATGCAGGCCTCCTTGCTGGGGAAATGCTCGCGGCGAGAGTTGCCGCCGAAGGCGAGTGAACGCTCACCCGTCACTACATCCCAGAAGAAATTCGCAGCCTCGTGATAGCTCTCGTCGCCCGAGAGCTCGCTGATACGCTCGAAGCCCACCACCTTCGGCACCTGCGTGTTGGCGTGCATATTGTCGAGGTTGTCCACACGCTGCGACATCGGGGTGAGCAGTCGGCGGTGAGAGAATCGACGTGCTACGTCGATATACTTAACATCGCCGGTGATGGCATAGGCATCGGCCAGCACCTCGTTCATGCCGCCATGCTCGTTGCCCAGCATCTGCTCCATCTGCTCGTCCGTGAGGCCAGCCGTCAGGTCGATGGCCCAGTCGCAGAAGCCAAGGAAGAGCCGCTTGGCATCTTCGTTGCCACAGTAGAGCCATGCATCGCGCAGGCCCGCGTACATCTTATGAAGATTATAGAACGGAGCCCACGAGCCGAAGTACACCCTGAAGTCGCCCTTCTTAAACGTGCTCCAGATGCGCTCGCTGTTAGGCATACCGCCCACGTAGCCCCTACCCCATTCGGGATGGTTCTTGACATTGGCATCGGCACAGAGCTGCAGCTCGCTGATCATATACTCCATGCGCTTGCGGCACTCCTCATTACCCGTAGCGGCATTAATGGCCATCGCCGTCAGGTAGTGACCGCCCACGTGTCCGTCCAACCCGTCCCAGTTGGGATAGGCCTTCGCCCTTGGCGTCAACCCAGCCTCCTTGAAATAGGGAGCCAGCAAACGGTCGACGTCATACTTGAGCAGCGTCTCGATGTTCAGGTCGCGTGCCTTCTTCAGCGGACCATCGAGTAATGTCACATCGCCGATCGGGAACTCGTCGGCATACAACTTGTCTTGTGCGTGACCAGCCATCACAGCGGCAGCCATCAGCATCGTTGTCAGAATCTTTTTCATATATCAATGCTTGGTATGTACTCGTAACGTTACTCTATCACCATTTCCATTGAGGTATATTGAGGCTTCATCCCCAACTTTAAAAGGCGAGGGTCTGAGCAGGTTGTTGAAAGCATTTAAATCTCTCTTTTTTGCTTGACGAATCATATTCCGAGCCATTCTAATTTTCTAGCTGCTATGTATCGGCATACATTCTGCCGTCATCAAGGGTTATATTCCATAAATAGTATACATCTTTTATTTCACTACGACTTTCTTTACCCGTGAACCACTTCGCTTGATATTGATGCCTCGCTCGGGTTGGGTGATACGCTGGCCATTGAGGCGGAAGAAGAGCACCGGCTCTGTCCCGACGGGAGAACCGTCGGATATGGTGGGAGCCTCGATGCCGTCAACCCGCTGGATGCCCTTGTAGCGGTACTCCGCTACGGGGCTGTCTTCCATACCCGGCGCCACAGCCATCGCCTTGATGTGAATACTGTCGCCAGTCAGGACGATAGGTGCATCGTAGGTGTACACGCTCTTACTTCCAACGTCGCAGGGACAGGTGCCATCAAGGGTGTAAAGTATAGTGGCGCCGCTGGTAGCACAACTGAGCCGTATCTCAGAGCCGATGTAGAGCGTGGTGCCGTTGATGCGCGATGCCTTGGGTGCTGCCACCTGCATCTGTTCAGGGTTACGCACGGTGATGAGTGTGGTGGTGGTCAATTCATCGTCCGTCATAGTAAATCTGACCACACTCGTACCTTGTGCTTCGGCCTTGACAGAGAGCTTGGCTTCGCCGTTTTGGTCGAGCGTCAACGAGGTGGGGACGGATACTACGGGATCATCGCTGGTAGCTACCGTCACCTTCTTTCCCTTCGCAGCCTGTGCGGGCACGGCCTTCACAAGGATGGTGGTTTCCTGATTCTCAGCCAGGTTCACTATCGAGTCAGCAATGAGGGCCTCGATGCGCTGCTCCACAGTGAACTGCTGAGTGAAGTCTTGCTCCATCGGTATGCCGGCATAGCTCTCTACAACACGCTTGACGGTGAGCTGCACCTTGTCGTTCACGTTAAGGTTAGCATTACTCGGAACGAAGCGCACCTTCGAGGCATACACCGAGTCGGGTGTCTGATAACCGCTCTCGGCATTGAGCAGCTCTATCCTGCCGCTGACGACCTGTCCGCCCTTGGTGACGAAGATGTTCTCAGTCTTCAATGTGTTCGGACGCATGTACTTGTCGAAGGTGATGTCGATGCCGTTCTCATAAGCCTTCACCTTGGCCACATTGGGCTGCTTCATCTGCGTGATGCCCACGTTCACCTCCAACTGCGGCGGCGGCACGGGCAGCCAGTCGCTATAGGTTGTCTCATAGCCCTGCTTCTCGTACTTCACCTGCCACAGGCCTGTAGGCACATCCCATTGGTAACGGCCTTCGGCATCGGTGAAGAGCGGGTTCTCCTGAGCATACGTTTCGGCATCCCAAAGCACAGCCTCGTCATGGAAGTCACCGTACATATCCTCCTTCGTCTCCTTGTAGTAGCACGTGGTGGTAACACCCTCCACACGGTTAGAGTTCACAGCTTCGTAGACGTAGCCGGCCGGGTCGCGTACGAACCAAAGATTGGTGAAACCGAAATTTATATTAATTTTCCAGCCACCAGAATCGGAATCATCATTATCGTCATTGGTTGAAAGTGTTCCGTTGTTAGGCTTATTGCTGTCATCATCGTCAGGATCGGGGTCACATTTCAAGGCAGCAAGGCGCTTCTCAATGATGCCGCGGTCTTTTTCCGACTCTTTGTTCTGCCATGCGCTGTACCATGCTGAGACAAGGTCTAAGACTCTTGCTCCCAACCACGTCCATATGGTAGGAGGTAATGCACCCAGTGCCAAATTTCCTCCTTCGCCGGCTAATTTTAGTTGATTGGTTATCGTGTGCTTCACACAATATCCAAAGCAGCTTGTTACGAGATTCCATGCCTCTGTCGGATTTCCTTCACAGGGCAGCTTGGCATAGCATTTACCGAAGAGAACTGTCCATTTCAGCATGTCATAGGCGCAATTCATTCCTGTGCACATCAATGGACCAAGTTCGAACAGGGCCTTGATGGGTGGATTGTTCAAGAAACTCGCCACTTTGATTTCCAGTTTTTGAACTGGCTTCAGATGGTTGGGCAACAATATGTTGACTTGTTCAATAAGTTGTTTCTTGGTCTTCTCGGCACTGGCAAACAGCTTCTCAGCCTTTTCCACAGCTTTCTTTATCGGCCCGTTAAGTTTGCTATTCCATCCACTGATTTTTGCACTAGACTGTGTTATCTTTGTGCTTAAATCAGATACTTGGGTGCGACAATCATTCCTTCTGTTGATGCAGCGCTGTCGCTCGGCAGTACCGGTATTCGGATTATTGATTTTATCGGTATATTCCTGTATCTGTTGTTGGTATTCCCTTTGGCTTTTACTGTATTCACTAATTCTGGCATTCTCGTCAGCTATGTCACACTCAATCGAGTATTTCTCCAGTTTTGCCTTCGACATGTCATCGCCAAGCCTATCCAAGGTGCTCTTCCATGAGTCCTCAAGGAATTTTTTCAATTTCTCAACACCATTATCATATAGGCATTTAATCCCGTCGAGAGAAGAGAGCATCATATTGGCGAAGTTGCTGATGAGCTCGACTGTGTTGTTCAAGTCTGCTTGGGCAGCGATGTTTTTCAGACTCTGTCCGAAACTGCCGCAGTCTTCGATGAACTTACCGAACTTGTCCATGCAGTGCTGGGGGAAGAGTGAGCCGATGAGGCTAAGTGGCTTAATCTCAACTTCTTGTGCCCTTCTCAAATCGAGACCTCGTGCCTGAGCCTCTGCCTGGTCAATAATCTCTCTTGAGTAGAGCATCATGTTCTTCATGTCAATGTAACACTCCTTATTCTCATCGGCATAGCACAGGAAACAGCTGCCGTCGGTCATTGGCATCTCGACATAGCCCTCTTCCAAAAGTTGTTCCTTGTTGACAGAGGTCAGCTTATGTTGCAGATAGTGCAGGTATTGGTTCTCATACTGCACAATATAATCCTGCTCGCCCTGCTGTATATGTACCTCAGTTGTGTCAGGGTACCAAAATAGCGTTAGCCCTGTAAGTACGCTGTCACGTAACTCTTTTTGTTGAGTTTCAAGACTAGAAATGAGTGAATTAACGACTGTTAAACGTGATTCAAGATCGGTTTCCATTCTTGGGTGAGACGTTTCCCATTGTGAAATAATGGTGTTGAGAAGGTCGGTGGCCTGCTCCAGTTGCTCCACGGTAAGGTCGGGTTGCGACATGATGGCATCCACCTCGCTGAAATCAATGCGGTATTTCTCCTTGGATGCATCTACGATACTATCGCCAATGACGACACGCAGAAGCTGGTCAATACGTTGTATGGTTGCATCGTCGGGGTTTTCTATCTGCAATAGGGCATCCAGCTCGTCGCGCTCTTCCTGATCGTCCAGCATCACATCGTCATCGAAGATGTGATAAGTCTCAAGGAATATGCGACGGCTCTCCTCATAATACGCATCGGCTTCGGCTATGAAGTCATCAATCACCTCACGGTCGACAGCTGGCGTTTCATACACGTTAGTGTACTCCACGTCAACGTTGATTGGCAGGTTATGGCCTACGGTGTAGTCGCTGGCCTGCCCCAGTATGTATTCCCAGCGCTTGTGGCGCTCACTGTAGGGCGCATCTACGGAAAGGACATCGCGACTCTCACGCAGGATGTGGAGCTTGACATCGCGTATGACGGTGGTGTCATTCACCAGCATGTCGTTCTGGTCGTAGAAGTCTACGAAGAGGCTAACCTCAAAATTGCTATCGGCATAGCGCATGTTCATGCCGCCAGGGGTGACCGTGTTGTTGCGGAAGTCGAACACGAAGTCATCCGTATTGTGCTCATGGTTCAAGCCCTTCAAGCGCAACGTTACCACAGGCGTAAAGCTGCCGCGATCTATCTTGACCGTCTTCGTCTCCGACTGCATCTGCAAGCCCTCAGGCGTAATGATAACTGCGTAGATATCATGCTCGGAGAGGTTATAGGGGTTGTTCAGGGGGCACATCACTGAGAAGTAGCCAGTGCCGATGGCGGTGGTCTGACCAATGCTCACGCCGCCGTCAAAGACCTCTACCTGCGACAGGGGCACAGCCATACCCGTGACGGGCAGCAGGCGTCGACCAGTAGTAGCAGGCACGTTGATGGTGAGATCCCCGGCAGAGAATGTCACAGCGCCGATGGGCTGTATCTTCGTGGCACCATTCAGATGGAAACGTGTGCCGGCAGCCACTTCGAAAGTGCCACCCTGAGTGGGAACGACACAGAAGCGCACGGCATCATTCAAATCCTCGATGAGCACGGTGATGCGACGGTCGTCTACCTCGTAGGCGGCTGTGCGGTTGCCTACCATCATCGAGTTCTCAACAAACTCACAGCCCTCAGGCATATCGAACTGGAGACGTACCTTGCTCAGTGCATCGACGTATGCAGGCTTGAAGGCCAGCTCGGCACGCACGGTGACATAGCTGCCAACGGTTACCTCCGTCTTGTTTACCGACACGGTGGTGGCGTCGCTGGTATAGCGGAAGCGGTCTTCATCGAGCACGGGGATGCTGTGGTTCTTTACCTCCGTGATATGTGCGCTGCGGATGGTCACCTCGTTCATTACCATCTGCTGGTCGTCCATACCCTCTAAGGACAGGAGGTTGTCGAGTGAGCTGACAGAGGTAAACAGCTCGGAATAGCTCATGGTGACCAGGGTGTAGTTGCCGTCCTTCAGGTGAGTGGCTGTCAGCTCCGTATTCTTATAGGGTGCCCAGCCTACCTGCTGTCCCTCGCTGTCATAGAGCACACCCATCACACTCATGTTGTCGGTCATCTCGAAGGAGGCCTTCAGCTGGCCCATCTCCTTGATGCCGAAGATGGCGGTGGCACGTGCATTGTTGTCGACGGTGCACGTAGTAGTGATGGGCATGAAGTCGCCAGTGATGCTGGTGGCGGTGATGCGCAGACGGGTGCCCTCTGCCAGCTCGTCGCCAAGGAGCACAAGGATGGGATACTGCGAGCTGATGTCGGTCAGTTCCTGGCCATGCGTCTCGTCATAGACGGTATAGTTGATGTTGTCAGGATTGCTGTAACCCTCCTCTGTAACGGATTCCTCGCCGTCAGCAACGGCTGCGGTGTACGACAGGTCGAGGTCGACAATGGTGCCGGTGATGTCCTTGAGGGAGAAGTCGAGGACGTCATCCGACGGGAGAACCGTCGGGCACACTGAGGCTTTCAAGTAGTCGCTGTGCGAGACGGTAATGGTCGTCGGGGCGTCGTAGACGGTCAGCTCGTAGTGACCGTCTATATTGGTCTTCGTGCTCTGCGTCGCAGGATAGGAGCCGTTCAACATCTGACTTACGGTGACGGTTGCGCCACGAATGGTTTTGCCTGTACTCTCAGCCGTAACGGTGCCGGTGAGCGTGATTGAGGTGAGAGGTGAGAGTGGTATGCGCAAGGTAGAACCTTGTACCACAGCATAGAGCGTGTCGGCAGGATTCTGATACTGGCGGCCCAGTGCCTCACCCAGCTTCACACGGCAGACGACCTGCGTGCCGCTGAGCTGCTGGGGTAGCGTGGGGCCTTGGCCGAGGTAGACGCCCTGACGATCGGTCCAGGTTACAGACCCCACCCCTTGCCCCTCCCCTTGAGGGGAGGTGAGTTGATTACCCTGCGGGTCTAGGAGCTGGAGGGTAACATCGATGGGAGTCTTCAGGTTAGAGAAACTGACCTGCAAATCCTTGTCCACGATGTCGATGCCCTCGATGCTGCCCAGCACATCACCCCGCTGATTCTTCAGGTAGAGGTTGTGCTGCGTGTTGTGGATGAGGTTATTAAAGGTGTAGCTCGTGGCACTGGTAATGACGTAGCGCTGGCTCTGCAGCGTCTTCGTGTTCACCAGCTCGAGGAACATATCCTTATAGCTATTGGCCTGCGGCAGATTGACGGTGAGTTTCTGCACGCCCTGTGTGATGGGCAGAATGAGAAATTCCTTCCAGCCTCGTGCCTCCTGATAGAGCGGCACAGCCTCAGCAGGCACATGGACGATGATGTTGTCGAGTGTCAAGCCCGTGAAAGCCCAGTCTTCACCATAATATGAACCATAATTCTCGTCACCAGGCACACGACCATCAAAGGCGGGCGGTGTGGTGGCGAAACAGGTGATGCTGGTAAGATTCTCGCAATTGCGGCAAGCGTATTTGCCTATAGTAGTGATGGTGGACGGTAGCACAATCTGCTTCAACGAATTCTTGCTGAAACAACCGTTGGTCACCTTTGTAATGCCGCTGGTGCGACTATAGTCAAGAAACTCCACATTGGCGCAAGCATAGGTGATGGCACGTATGTCGATGGGATAGTCGTACGTGAGGCTCTCATCGGTACTCGGACCAGCAATGGTAGCACTCTTTACCAAATCCCAGTCGCTGTGCCATGGGTCGCGTCGCGTCACTTCCATCACCTGCTCATAGAGGTGGCCAGGAGTGAAGTCGCTGATGATGAGCTCACCACTCTCCTCGTTCCACAAGTTGGCATGGGGATTAACAGGCGCATCGGGGTCGTACTCATACATGGCGTAGAGCGTCATATCACGCTCAGGCATGATAAAGGTGTAGGGGTTGTCGGTGGAGACAATCTCTCCGTCGAGTTGCCAGCCTACGAAGTTAAAGCCTGTTGAGGGATAGGCGGTGACTGTGAACTCATAGCCTGTCCATACCAGCCAATTCTGAGCACGCTCAGCACCCAAGCCCCAAGTGAAGGCACCGCCATATTCAGGATTGCCACGCAGATAGAGGCGGTTCCACGTGTCTGTGTAGCCGTCCTCGCGAGGGTTAGGCGGGTTTTCAGGGTCATACTCCGTGTGACCTGTCAAGGTGATGTTGCGGGCAGGCATAGTGAAGGCATAGCGCAGTGAGTCGCATACCAGCGTGCCGTTCTCGTCAGTCCAGCCGGTGCAGCTGTATTCGCTCTTCAGACTGCCTACAATATGCACCTCCTCGCCGGCTTTATACTCAGTGCGGCGGTCGTAGGTGCTGGTGCCGTAGGCGTAGGCGTTGAGCGTATTGTTTTCTGGAACGTTCAATGTCACCGTATATTTTGTGTCTTGCGCATGTGCCGCTATCGCAAGCAGAAAGAACATGCAGAAAGAAAATAACCTATTCATAGTCGTGATGTTTTAAGAAGACAACTTGAACAACTAAGACAACTTATTTGATAACGACTTTCTGACCGTCTTTCACGTAAATGCCCTTCTGCGGCTCGCTGATGCGACGGCCCTGCAGGTCAAAGAGCTGTTCCGTTTGTTGCTGTGATACAGCAACAGACTGAACGCCAGTGGCACCGCCAAGGCGGATGACGAAGCGGCTATTCAGCGTGCCGGCATTGGACGGGAAGGTGTAGGAAGCTTCGTTGAGGAGCGTCTCGGTATTCTCCTGCTTGTCTATCAGCCACACCTCGGTATTCTCATTCCAATTTCCACTTCCCTTTTTACTTGACAATGCAAGGCAGTAGGTGCCGGCGGTACTAAGCTGCAGGCCAAGTAGTATCTCGCCAGAGCCGATGGGACGCTCGTTGATAGCATAGCTCACGTCGCCGTCGATGGTATAGAGATGGGCGGTGCCTGGTTCGGTGCTGAAGAACTTACTGGCATCGAAGCTGACATCATAGCCCTGCGTGGCAGCCTCGTTGATGACGAATCGTGTGCGGTCGAGTGCCGACGAGTTTGTTCCGTCGGAGAGCACAAGGTTATACACCTGTCGCGGCTGAGTCTCGGCCATCGCGCGAACATTATTATAATAGATGGTGTCTCGGATAGCCATATCGTTCTGGCGACCTTCCTTCAGGAAGATGACATTGGCCTGGTCGAGCGGGCGCTGGATGAAGAGTGCCTGGCCGGGGTTGAGGATATAATCGTCGTCAAGCGGCGAATAGGTCTCATAGTTCGACGAGCGGTTCCATATGGTGATAGGCGACGTGGTCTGCATGGCGCGGATATCGAAGAAACAGGGATAAGGGTTGCCGATGAAGTTCCACGAGCGGTTGTGGGCGAACTCCGTGGGATAGTTTTTTAGGGGCACCGTCACATCCTGGTTGGTGAAATATTTGGTCTTATTGCCGTTATTGATGCTGGGGAAGTAGTACACGTGGTAATCCTGACCCCAAACATCGTTGGTAGTGCGGATGATATAGCCTTGTCCGGCATGCAGGATGCTGTCCTTGGTAATCTTCGTCCATGTCTCGGTATTCAGGCCGTCGGCACGTTTCTTTCCATCGTAAGTACGGATGACGTAGGGTTCCTCGGGATGGTTGGTAGTGATATCCGATACTTTTACATCGTAGGGCAGCGAGAAGAACGTCCAATAGTTCTTGGCCACACACAGCTCACTGACGATGACATCAGCGCGCGCCGTACCGTTGACCAGCATAGGCGTAAAGAACTTACGATTGTCGGCCTCCTTGGCGGGGTAGAAACCATAGTAGACACTCAGCGTGTCGGCCGACATCGATGCCTTCGAGCCCACGTACAGCTGGCCGTAGGTCAACATGCCGCCATTGCCGCTCTCACTGGCAGTGTGCTTTGCGTTAGGTGTGATGTGAATGTTGGGTTTCCACGTGGCCATCAGGTCGGCAGGCCATGTCATGTTGTAGGGCATGTTCATGTAGACGTTCTTTGGCAGCTGGTCGTGGGTGACGATATTGTGCAGGTCCCAGCCGGCGGTTTGCTTGTAGACGTTCTGCGAGATGTAGGGAACGCTGATGGTGCGGTTCTTGTCAGCCTCACGGCCACCGAAGGGATTGGAACGGCTGGCATCGTGGGTAAGGTTATACATCGTGAAAGGAGGTGCCACGCCGAGACAGATCATGTTCTGCAGGTTATCGCAGTATGTGAAGGGACAGCCATAGAGTCCCTGCACCGAGCTGGGCAGGGTGAGCTGCATCAGAGCCTTACAATTGTCGAAGGCGTTGTGCCAAATGTCGATGAGCCCCTCGTTCAGCTGCACGTCAGCTAGGCGTATACAGCCCTGGAAGGCGTTAGCATAGATGTGCTCCATGGTGCTGGGCATCGTCACCTTACGCAGGTGCGTACATTTCTCAAAAGCATAGCTGTCCTTTATAGTGGTCTGTCCGTTGAACTGGATGTCGGTCAGCTCGTAGCAATACCTGCAAGCGCCTGCCGGGATGACTTTTAGCATGGAGGAGAACTGCACCTTCCATAGTCCGGATTCATTATAAGCGTCATTGCCCATGCTGGTCACGCCCTCGGGGATGATGGCCTGTCGCAGATTGTAGCAGCGATAGAATGCGGCCTCGCCGATCTGCTTCATCGATGCGGGCAGCACGACGGTGTTCAAGTTGTAGTTCTCGCGGAAGGCGTTGTTGGGCAGCGTCTCCAAGTAGTCGGGCAACTTGACGTAGCGCAGGTAGTAGTGGGAACGGAACTGCCCGTCAACAAAGCTTGTATTGAGTACCTTGCTCATGTCTATTTCAATAAGCCCGGTGCAGCGGTCGCGCAGGGTGTAGAGGTCTTCATCGTTCAGCTGTCCCTTAATCCTGATACGCTTCAGGTCGACAAGGTTGAAGTCGTTGCCCAGCTTGCCGAAGATTTCGTCGCCGAGGGTTCCGGGCTGCTCTACAGTGATATCAAGCATCTGGTAACTCTGGCGGTCCTTCTCCTCCTCAAGGGCGATGAGGCGGTTGAGGGCGGCATTGTCGGTGTCGCTGCTGACGGCAGACCCTCCAGCTGCACGGATGGCATCGTCAACAAGCTGACGTGTGTAGGCGCGACCGTTTTTGGCAGGTGTGGCGGTGCTCTTCGAGAGGTAGGTCACCTTGAAATGGTCGAACACAATCCAAGTGTGGCGATCGGTATCGATCTTGCGGATACCGAAGGTAAGCTTGCCATTAATGACAGGCACCACCACGGTGTTTATATAGAGGTAGGGGTTGTATGTGAGGGCGAGTACCGATGGCTGCTGGCCGTTAACATTGGGCATGAAAGCTGTGCTGCTCTCGCCGGTATAGTAGCCAGGGGCTATGCCCTGATACCAGCGGTAGACATTCTGGCCCGTCAGGGCGTCATCGAAAATATCCTTCAGCAGCACCTCGCTGCTGTTGGCATAGAGGTAGGTGCCGATAACGTCGCGATCGGCGCGAACCTGTTCTCTGTTATCATTATTGCTGCTCACAAAGTCGAAGCCATTCACCTGCACTAAATAGAGTCCGTTGGGCACATTGTAGATGGTTTGTTCAATGCTACCCTTATCGGTGGCTTCAAATTCTCCAATCTTGTTGGCGTAGTATTCGCTAGTGGTGAGTAGTCTGGTGTTTGTAGAAGTCCAGCTATTGCCACCGTCGTTGAATTCAGGGTTCTCAATCTCCACCTCGTCGCCCACCTCCAGTTTCTTCGGGTTTTTGAAGGCGATGCTCTTGACGTAGCCCACAACCCAGTCATTGCGCTCTGGCCAGTGGTAGGTGAGCGTCAGCATGTACTTGCCCTTCGTCATCTTCCGGACCTGAACAACGTAAGTCACAGCGTTGTTTCTTCCCTTGTTCACCAGGTTAAGGGTGGTGTCGGCCACCACAGCGCCATTCTGATTCGTCAGAAGGAAGTCAACCGATGCACCACCGCGGTCGGTGCTGATGTCGAGGAGCACATTATAATAATCTGCATTGCTCTCGTTCTGCAACGCGTAGACGAGCTGGTCGTCGTTCAGCATATTGTCCACTCCGTTCTCAGTAAAATGACTGCTCGTGCTGAGGCTGATGACGAGGCCCTTCTTCAGGTCGAAGGGATTGTCATCGGTCGTGGGGATGCTGACGGTCTGCGGCGTCTCGAACTTGATGCAGCTGATGTTGGCTGAGTTGTTGCCTGGCGTGGAGTGGAAGGTAAAAGTCAGCGTATACTTGCCCTTGTTCATCTTTGTTGTCTTCACTCGGTAGACGCCGTTCTTGTTGTGCCAGCCCTGGTTGACGATGGCAAACGTGGTGTCAGCAACAACAGTGCCGCTCTGGTTCATCAGATTGAAGTCTACGGTGACACCATTGACGCCCGTGTCAAGCCAGACAGAAGCGAGGTAGAAGTCGGCCTCCTGCTGGTTCTGCAGGGTGTAGACAATCTTGTCGCCGTCCATCATCCATTCCACGCCATGTGAGGTGAAGTTCTCGTGGGTCTCGTCGCTGGTAATCACGCCCTTTGTCAGGTCGAAAGGATTTTCTTCGGTTGTCGGAATGACAACATCGTCGGCCAAGGCCACGTTTGCTATGCAAAAGGCCAAAGCAGTTAGGAGAGTTGTAATTGTTTTCATGTTTATGTAAGTTTTAGTTTTTAGCTTCTCAACCGCAAAGATAAGAAAAAAAGCTGAAACGTCGTTCCCATTTTGGCTATTTTTTGCAAAATTTTGAGAATTATCCCTTTTTTCGATAAACTACGGCAGTAAAATGGTAATAAAAGACGAAAACTTGGCTTTTTCGTGTTTTGTAAAACTTCCATAAAAATGCGCCACAGAAGGATTTCCCTCTGTGGCGCTACTTTTGTACGTTTTTCTATTCTTTAAAGTCGAATTCGTTATTAAAATCATCGAAGTCGAAGGAATCGTCTTCGAAGAGGCGAGCGTCAGTACCGCCACCAGTAAATTCTCCTCCAAGAGTTACACCGTCGAGTCCTGTTATGCTTGTGAGCGAGTTGGCAATCATTTGCTGTGTCCTCACGTTAACGACCTCGATATTAGGCTTAATATATTTCTTGTTCATATTATTTTGCTTTTTTAAAGTTGAACACGTATTTTATGAATTACCCTTGGTTTACTTCACCAATACTTTGCGCCCGTTCTGGATGTACAGACCCTTCTGAGCCTTCGTCACGCGCTGGCCTTGCAGGTTGTAGACGTTACCTTCATTTCCTTCGTTGGCTGTGATGCCCTCGATGGCAGTTGTTTCGCCGTCGACAAAGAACGTCAGACGGGCAGGATCAGCATTCTGGGCAAGCTGGATGTAAGCACGATATGCAGGGATGGTAGCACCTGCAGCACCAACGGAATAGATGGTGTTGTCTTTCAGCACGTAGTTCTTCTCAGCGTTGGTAATGTCTGTAGAAGCATACACGCCCTTCAGCGAAGCATCACCAGCAGTAGCATCGGTAGCAGTAGCAGCTTTCACTTCCACATTACTAAGAGTTATACCAGAACTAGCTAAAGAGGCAGCCGATGCATCAGTACAACGCATCAGGAATGGAACGTTTGCGGTGTTTTTGCTACTTGTACTAAATGCAAGTGCACCATCATTGTAGGAACTGAGTGTAGCTACGCTAACAAATGAACTGAATGCAGCAGTCAAGGTCAGTTCGAACGGATAGACAGCCGTTATCCACTTGTCTTTAGTCAGCGTACGAGTAACCTTCACCTGGGGATAAATGCCAGGAGCATAAGAAGGAACATCAGAGCCATCGGCGAACTCCAGGACCTGAGAGGCGGCCTTCTTGAGGGAGATGTCTGTCAAAACATTATGCTTGTTGGGAGCGAAAGTCAGGACATAGTCTCCTTTTTCTCCTGTTACAAACTTAACAGTACAGGTTACGAAAGGATCAGAGTCAGTAATACGCTTTGTCACTTCCGATGAAAGAATGTTCATTGAAGCCATACCCTTCTCTCCTTTGAGAACAGAGGCGCTCAGCCATGTTGGCAGGTCGCCATCTTTCCAACCTGCAATCTTTGCAGTAAGCTCGTAGATGGTGCTGGCAGCGAGAGGCATTGTGTAGCCTGTTTCCTCTCCGTATTTCAGATTTGTACCTCCCCACGAGAATACACCGGCTTTACCTGAAGCACTACTAAGACCAGGATAGTCGGTAGTATTGTTTATCACCATGCGTATGCCCTCCACAAGAGTCCAACCAGGCATATCAACATCAACACCAGAGTTAGCATTTGGAGTAGAATTAGCGAAGTTGCCATTGTAGACAGCATCCATCTGAGCTGTATTTTTAGTCCAAGTGGCACCCTTCAGAGCATTAGTAGCAGCCGCAGCGGCAGAACCGGTAGTGGTAGCGGGATCGATAGCCTTAGCAACTGAAAGAGCTTTAAGGGCGGCTACATTATTATAAGGAGCATATTCTCCTTTCTCGAAGCCGAGCGTGTATCCTTCAGCTTCTGTAATAGCATTAGCAAGAGCTGTCTTTTGTGCCTCGGTAGCCGGAGCATCGAAGAAGGTCAGTGAGAAGTTGTTGTAGCAAATCCACTGGGCGTTATTGGCCGCATTTTGGCCGGAATAATAGCAGTTGGGCTGCTTGATACCGAACTTGATGCTGCCAGTACCTGAACCCTCATCTACTACCTTGACATACACATCATTGGCATAGTGTCCTGCATCGAAAGCAGCCTGAGCGCCAGTCTGACTATTAGCATAATATTTTCCACCAAACTTAAGGTCGTTTCCTTCTTGCCATTGTGTATCTGACTGAACGTCAAAGAGCGAAGCCAATTTCACCTTTTGATCATTTGCGTAGACATAAGCCAAACCTGCAGCACCACCAGCAGCATATACATCATCACCGCCAGCGATACGCTCGAAAGCACGGACACGCAGTCTATACACACCAGGTACAAGCCCACTTACAGTTTCTGCTGCAAAAACATCATACTCATTGTCTGTTTCCGGAGATGCAGATTTCTGCCACGCTTCTTTATTGTTACCACCTGTACCTGTAATGGCTATTGAATTATTGCTAAGACTTGCGAGGTAAGTCTCCATCTGTGCCTGAGTAGTAACACCAGTAAAGCCCATAGCAGTTGCAACGCCAGCAGCCTGAGCATTCTTCACGGCTTGCAGTTTAGCAGGATGAGCAGCTGGAAGCTCCAACTCCCAGTCGCAAGCGTTTGCTTCAGTATCGCTCTTTGGCTCAGTTCCGTTGGTATGGATGTTCATACCCTTCTTGGCATTTTCCATACCGTTCAGATAGAACTTGTACTTATCACCACTTTTAGCAATAGTCCAATTAACAGTTTCGGGTTTACTATCGCCCTTGTCTGTCCAGTACATATTGCTTGAGCCGCTTGCACCGAGAAGGAGACCTGTATCAACGAATTTTACTCGAGAGACATTGCTTTCATCTGTCGTAATCTTCACAGGAACGCCGAACTGATCCAGTACAGTCTGCTTGTTTTCCTCACCACCGCGAGAGAAGAACAAGTCTGCACCATCCTTCTTAATATAGAAATGACCATCGAAGACGGCTGGGGTATGAACTGTCAAGTTGATTGCTGTGTTTGCTGCGTCTGCCTTATAGCCAACAGCACCGGCAGCAACACTAACAGCATAATCAGTTGAGGCTGCTAGGGCAGAAGCCAACGTAATAGTCAGCACATTATCTGTTAGAGAGGCTGTAGCAGCAGCATTATTGACCTTTATCTTGCTAGCATCCAAGATTTTGAATATCCCAGCGGGGTCATCGGTGAAATAATCGGCAAAGGTTAATGTGACGGTATTAGTTTGAGTATATTTGCCATCAGCTAAACTAAGAGTTGCATCGCCCACCGTATAGGTAAAGGTCTGCGGAGTGATGGTCAGCGTCTGTGCTGACGAAGACTTGATATAATAGGTCGTACCTTCCGTCAGAGCCATCGTAGCAGTTGCAGTTGCAGAAGTACTTGCCACACTCAGCAGCTGATCAGTTGTAGTATACTTAATATCGCCGATAGTAGTTGTGGCGAAAGTGAAATTATCTGAGCTCCCAGCAATGAACTTATACCACTTGTCAGCGGTCAGAGCAGTAGCTGTAGCAGCAGGAATCTCAGTGGCGACAACAGATATGAAGGGATCTGTTAAGTCCAAAACAAAGTTATCGAAAATAACCCACTGATTGGCTCCTGTAATGTTGATGCCAACACGTAACGTACCATTCGTTACTACGGTCTCAACGTAATTATCCGCATATTTCCCTGCTGTGAAAGATTCGGAGGCATCGTCCATAGAATTATCAGTACCAGTCAAAACACCTATACCCTTTTTGTCAGTATTGGCATACAGATCAGGGGCATCCTGAGTTTTTCCATCATCCTGACGGTAGAAACCCTGAGCAGACAGACGATATTTTCCATTAGGCACAGTCACAGCAATATCCTGGAAGATATCCACTACTGTATGATATTTTTCTCCACAACGATTGGAAGCTTTTCCACCAATTGCTACTACTGCGTCATCGTTCCAACCTGTTGAACCGCCCCATGTCCTATACTCCCAACAAGCATTCATCTGCGTATTGATGAGATAGTGGCTGTAGTCACCTGCTTGTTCGCGGGTAGCTCTTGGAATAAGAAGCCAGTAAGAATAATTATTCCCTGTATTTGAACCTACGTTAACTGGGCAACCAGGATCAGTGTTATCAACATCAAAGAAAAGATAATGAGTGTCATCATTCTTAATGGTATAAGCATTGGTATAACCTGCAACATCTACAGGTGTGAACACCCAGGCAGCATCACTAGTACCTGTGTCAACATAACCATTGGTTGTCAGGTAACCAGCTTTTCTTATGTTTTCAGCTCGGTTGTTGAGTGACACAAAATCTGTGTAAATGTTGTATCCACTACCATTTTCAGTCAATGTTAGTACACGACCAGAGTTGTCAACTGTAGCACGTGTGCCATAGTTCAATCCAGAGGTCAAGAATTGTTTTGTGCCGATGTTATACAAGAAGTAATCTCCACCTGCAGCAACAGTCACACCTTTTGTATAAGTGTGATTGAAAGATGCTTGTGCACTAGCCGAAAGTACCCCCCCCAATGTCAGGGCGAGGGCCGACAATAATAGTTTAAGTTTTCTCATAGAATTGAATTTTTAGAGTTAGTAAATGAACAATAGAATTATAGGTCACTGTATGTTATCATTGGATTATCCATCTGAGCTAATGGAGAAAACAATGCGGTGCAAAGATAAGAAGAAAACTTGAGAGTACCAAATATTTTTCCACATTTTTTCTATTTTATTAAAAATGTGGTCATAGTACACGGTTCAGCAGTCTTTAACAATGTTTAAGGATGAGTTGTCGAATGTTTGAAACAAAATTGCTATTTTTGCAAAGTAGAAAAAATAGTACGATAATGAATAAGATTGTCTTGATAACAGGTGCGACGAGCGGTATAGGGCTGGGTTGCGCAAGGAAATTCGCTGAGAATGGCGACAGACTGATTCTGACTGGCAGGAATGAGCATCGGCTGGCAGAGATTGGTAAGGAGTTGACCGACAAGGGTGCTCAGGTGCTGACGCTGGCCTTTGATGTGAGAGACCGCGAGAAAGCTACGAAATACATCACGGGGCTGCCCGAAGATTGGAAGACGATTGATGTGCTGGTGAACAATGCCGGGCTGGCCCTAGGCCTGGAGCCTGAGTATGAAGGCAACCTGGAGGACTGGGAGACCATGATCGATACGAACATCAAGGGACTGCTGACGATGACACGCCTGATTGTGCCGGGTATGGTGGAACGCAACCACGGACACATTATTAATATCGGGTCGGTAGCTGGTGATGCTGCTTATGCCGGCGGCAACGTCTATTGTGCCACGAAGGCTGCCGTAAAGGCAATCACCGACGGACTGCGCATCGATGTGGCAGACACGGCTGTCCGCGTGACAAACCTGAAGCCAGGTTTGGTTGAGACAAACTTCAGCAATATCCGCTTTCATGGCGACACCGGTCGTGCAGCCAATGTCTATAAGGGTATCAAACCGCTGACAGGTGACGACATCGCCGATGTGGCCGTCTATGCTGCCAATGCTCCTGAGCATGTGCAGATAGCCGAGGTGCTGATCCTGGCCACCCATCAGGCCAGCGGCAGCGTGATAGTAAGGAAATAGCACAAACGATCAGCCATCATGGAAGACTTCATCCACCTGCACGTACACACGTACTATTCTATACTCGACGGACAGTCGAAGATACAAAACCTTGTGAACAAGGCCATCGGCGACGGGATGCGCGGCATGGCCATCACCGACCACGGCGATATGTTCGGCATCAAGGAGTTTCACGACATTGTGAACGAGGTCAATGCCAAGCGCGCCGAGGACAACAAGGAGCCTTTCAAACCCATCTTCGGGTGCGAGATGTATGTCTCGCGCAATGGTTCGAAATTGCTGCGACGTGGCAAGGAGGACCAGAGTGGCTACCATCTGATTGTGCTCGCAAAGAACTACGCAGGTTATAAAAACCTGATCAAGCTGGTGTCGCGGTCATGGACGGATGGCTTTTACCAGCGTCCGCGAACTGACCGAGAGGATCTGGAGCACTACCATGAGGGTCTTATCGTCTGTTCGGCGTGTATTGCCGGCGAGGTGCCAAAGAAGATTCTGGACGGTGATATAGCTGGCGCCCGCGAGGCTGTGGAGTGGTATCATCGCGTCTTCGGCGATGACTACTATCTGGAGCTGCAACGCCATGAGGTGACGGATCCTGCTGTTCGTGCCAACCGTGAGACGTTCCCCTTGCAGCAGCAGGCCAACAAGGTGCTGATCGAGCTGGCTCGCGAATATGGCATCAAGCTCATCTGTACTAACGACGTGCACTTTGTGGATCAGGACAATGCCGAGGCCCACGACCACTTGCTTTGTCTCAGCACAGGCAAGGACCTTGATGACCCCACGCGTATGCTCTACTCCAAGCAGGAGTGGTTTAAGACGAAGGCTGAGATGAACGCCATCTTCAGCGATGTGCCCGAGGCCCTGAGTAACACGCTGGAGATTCTGGACAAGGTGGAGATCTACAGCCTCGACCATGACCCCATCATGCCATTTTTCCCCATTCCATCGAGCTTTGGCACGGAGGAAGAGTGGCGGAAGAAATATACCGAGGAGGACCTCTTCCGCGAGTTTACCAGCGATGAAAACGGCGAGAATCCTCTTCCCCGTGAGGAAGGCGAGAAGAAAATCAAGAAACTCGGCGGCTACGACAAGATATACCGTATCAAGTTCGAAGCCGACTATCTGGCAAAACTGGCGTATGAAGGGGCTCATAGGCGTTACGGCGAGGAACTGTCGAAGGAAGTGGAGGACCGTATCCGCTTTGAGCTGCATATCATGAAGACGATGGGTTTTCCTGGCTACTTCCTCATCGTGCAGGACTTCATCAACTCGGCACGCGAAGAGCTGGGTGTGATGGTAGGTCCTGGGCGTGGATCGGCTGCCGGCAGCGTCGTGGCCTATTGCCTAGGCATCACCAAGATTGACCCGTTGAAGTATGACTTGCTGTTCGAGCGTTTCCTCAATCCCGACCGTATCTCCCTGCCTGATATCGATACCGACTTCGATGACGACGGCCGTGGCCGTGTGCTGAAGTGGGTGGAGGATAAATATGGACACGAGAATTGTGCGCACATCATCACCTACGCCTCGATGGCCACGAAGAACTCTATTAAAGATGTGGCACGTGTGGAGAAGGTACCGTTGGCGCTGAGCAACGCATGGTGCAAGGCCATCCCTGATCGTCTGAAAGACCCGCTGACAGGCGATGACATGAAGATGAACCTGCCCAATGCCATCAAATGCACACCTGAGCTGCGTGATGCAGAGGCCTCTATGGACCCGGCGCAAGCCAACACCATCAAATATGCGAAGATGCTGGAGGGAACGGTGCGTGGCACGGGCATTCATGCCTGCGGCTTCATCATCTGTCGTGACCCCATCTCTGATTGGGTGCCCGTCTCGACTGCCGACGACCCCGACTTCAAGGACACCAAGACGAACTGCACGCAATACGACGGTCATGTCATTGAGTCGACAGGTCTCATCAAGATGGACTTCCTCGGCCTGAAGACATTGTCGGAGCTGAAGGAAGCCTGTGCCAACGTGAAGCAGACGCTGGGCATCGATGTCGACCTCGACCAAATTCCTATCGACGATCCCAAGACCTACGAGCTCTACCAGCAGGGCCGCACCATCGGCACGTTCCAGTTTGAGTCGGCAGGTATGCAGAAGCACTTGCGTGACCTGAAACCCACCGTCTTCGAGGACCTCATCGCTATGAATGCCCTCTACCGCCCAGGTCCTATGGAATACATCCCTTCGTTTATCCGTCGTAAGCATGGCGACGAGCCCATCACATACGACATTCCTGTCATGGAGAAATTCCTGAAGGACACCTACGGCATCACGGTCTATCAGGAGCAGGTGATGTTGCTGAGCCGTGAGCTGGCCGACTTCACCCGTGGCGAGAGTGACGCTTTGCGAAAGGCGATGGGTAAGAAGAAGAAAAAGATTGTCGACCAGATGAAGCCGAAATTCATCAACGGTGGCATGAAACATGGCTATGACCCCGCTGTCTTGGAGAAAATCTGGGGCGACTGGGAGAAGTTTGCCTCCTACGCCTTCAACAAGTCGCACGCCGCCTGCTACTCGTGGGTGGCCTACCAGACGGCCTACATGAAAGCCAACTATCCTGCCGAGTTCATGGCTGCCATCATGACACGCCGCCGTGATCAGATTACGGAAATCACGAAGCTGATGGATGAATGTAAGCAGATGGGCATCGCCACCTTAGGGCCAGACGTGAACGAGTCGTACCTGAAGTTCGGTGTGAACAAAAAGGGTGAGATACGTTTCGGCTTGGCCGCCATCAAGGGCATGGGCGACGCTGCTGCTGAGGCCATCATCAAGGAGCGAGAGAAGAACGGTCTGTATAAGGATATCTTCGATTTTGCTCAGCGTGTCAACTATGCCAATGTCAATCGCAAGGCCTTTGAGTCGCTGGCCCTGAGCGGTGGCTTCGACGGCTTTGGCATCCGTCGTGAGGCCTTCTTTGCCGAGAATGCCAAAGGTGAGGTGTTCCTCGACACGTTGGTGCGCTATGGGCAGAAGTATCAGCAGGACAAGGCTGAGATGCAGAATTCCCTCTTCGGCGCTTTAGACATGGAGATAGCCACGCCGCCAATCCCGAAGACCGACGTTCGCTGGAGCGACATCGAGCGGCTGAACAAGGAGCGTGACCTGGTGGGCATCTACCTCTCGGCACATCCCTTGGACGAGTATAAAATTGTGCTCGACAATCTCTGCAATGCCACATGCCCAGAGCTGGCCGACCGTGGTGTCGCCTTGCGCGACCGCGATGACATCACGCTGGGAGGTATCGTCACCGGTGTGCAGTCGCGCTTTGGCAAGAACAATAATCCGTGGGGCATCATCACACTCGAGGACTTCAATGGATCGGGCGAACTGGCCCTCTTTGGCAACGACTGGCTCAATCTGAACGGAAAGTTCATTGAAGGTGCTGCCGTCTTCGTTACGGGTAAGATGTGTCCACGTTTCTACAATGCCGAAGCGAAAGAACTAAAGGTGAGCAATGTGGAACTGTTGCAGTCGGTGAAAGAGAAGGCCATCGAGAGCATCACCATCTCGATGAACAGCGATTTGCTTGACGATCAGGTGGTGGAAGAGCTTAGCGAATTGGTGGCAGAGCATCCTGGGAATACGAAACTCTTCTTCCAGCTGCGCGACAGTACAGGCAAACATCATGTACTGCTGCGATCGAAGTCTAAGTTGATAGATGTGAAACACCAGCTCATCGATTACATTGAGCGCACGGCGGCTTTGGATTACAAGATAAACTAAAGACCCACCCTCCCTGCAGGGAGGGGAGAAATATGTTTTCATGCCCGACTTTTGCGTTGACATGGTAATCTCTCCCCTCCCTGCAGGGAGGGGTAGGGGGTGGGTCTTTTTTTTACCAGCGATCCTTGGTTTGGATGTCGTCTGCCCAGCGGTGATCCTTGGGGAAGGGCTGTCCGCCCCAGGCTTTCACCTGTGTCCAGGGCTCGGCAGGGCACGTCCAGAAATCATGGTCGGCGGGCAGGCCAAGGGGCATCAGCGAGAGCGAGGTCATGTAGAGTGAGCCGTTGTTCGTATACCAGTCGGCCATATCGGGCTGTGAGCCGCAGAAGCCGATGGTGAGGAATCCGCCGTCGTTGTAGTTGTTCTGTTGGTCGTACATGCGATGCATCGAAGCCGTCAAGGCGGCTCTTACCTGACCATTGCTCAGCTCCTTGGGCAGCTTCTGATACCACGCCATCAGGGCCAGCGGCTGCAGGGCGGCCATGCGGTAGGTGCTGCTGCGGCCAAAGACGGGGAAGGTGCCCTCGGGCGAGATGAAACGCTCGAGAACGATGGCGAACTTCTGAGCACGTTTAAGGGCTCGGTCGTAGTATTTCCTGTACTCAAGGCGTGTGTTGGCCTTCGCGTCAATCATGTTCTGAAGGGTTTCCAGATACATGGCGTGGAAGACGTAGCTGCTGTAGTAGTCGAAGGCAAAGACAGGACCGTCGGCATACCAGCCGTCGCCCACGTACCACTCCTCTACCTTGCGGATGGTCATCATCACACGGAAATCATCGTATTCCCTCAAGCCTGCGGCCTTGGCGATGAAACTCTCGATAACAGAAGAGAAAAGGAACCAGTTGGTGTAGGGAGGCTCTATCGAGCGCAGTTTCTTGAATTCGTTGATGTAACGCTGCTTCGTCACATCGTCCAATGGAACCCAAAGGGCATCGTAGGCCCGGATGAATGACTCAGCAATGTAGGCAGCGTCAACCAGGTTCTGTCCGCTGACACCCCAGCAGAGATAGTCGGGCGAGTCAGGGTCTACGCTGTTCTTGTAGGAGGCCAGCGCCCATTCGCGCAGCTGACGGCGCATTTCGAGCTCCTTGATGTCGGCGGGAGAACTGCCGGATGCACTATCGGGCAGGGCTAGCCAAGGGGCCAGGCCTGCCATCAGGCGGCCGAAGGTCTCCATGTACACCACCTTGCGGTTGCGGTTGTCAAACGAGGGGCTGAACTCGGTCTTCATGTTCTTCAGCAGCTCGCCCCTGGCCATGTTTTCCAATACGGGCTGCGCCATTTTCCAGGCCTGCTCGCACCAGTATTCGCGGTCGCTGAGCTGTTGTTCTTTCTTGGCTCCAGCAACGGGAAGGGCCAAGAACGAGCAAACGAGGAGGAGGATTGGGGTGATGAGATTCTTTTTCATAGCTTTTTGGTTTATTTCTTGCAAAGGTACGAATAAGTGAGCGAAATACAAAAGGAAATTGTTTTTTTTAGTTTGTGATAAACGTCACATTCTGCTGTCCGCTGCTCCACAAACAGCAAAAAACTGCCTCCAAATTTTGCTGCGGAGCCTCCTTTTTTTCCTCAGGAGCCTCCAAATTTTGCTGCGGAGCCTCCGGAGAGGGGCTAACTCAGGCCCTGGCCATCATCCTGTTTCCGGGACAATTTTTTATAGTCGACTATTTGAAAAATGTAAGATTATGCAGCAAAAAAACAAATTGATTATCAAAAAAATTATGGAAAATTTTCAATTTTCAACAAAAAGCTTTGGAGTTTTAATTATTATTGCGTATTTTTGCAAACTGTAACAATTTGGCGCGCAGTTTGTGCCCCTGAAAAAATGGATAAATAAGACATCTGCCTCCTCGAAAGGGATTTGCATTTGTATTAAAGTATGGTACACGTACATTATTAATTTTGAACAATCAAATAACAATTTTACAAACAAAAACGAGAGAGAATTTATGGAAAAAAGAATCATGACACTGCTGGCAGTGCTCTTCCTTTTCGTAGGAGGTGCGCTGGCCCAGACGAAAGTCAACGGTACCGTGATTTCGCAGGATGATGGCCAGCCCGTCATCGGCGCCAGTGTGCTCGTCGTGGGCACCAATGTCGGTACAGTGACGAATGCAAACGGCCAGTTCTCGCTGACCGTCCCTGCCGGAAAGAGCATGCTGCGCATTACCTACGTGGGCATGGAGCCGCTGGAACTCAGCGCCCGTCCCAACATGCGCATCCTGCTGACAAGTGACCAGAAAGCCCTCGATGAGGTGATTGTGGTGGCTTATGGTACGGCTAAGAAGAGTGCTTTCACCGGTTCGGCAGCAATGCTGAGCACAGAGGAACTGTCGAAGCACACGGTGGCTAATGTTACTGACGCCCTCGTGGGTTCAGTGCCTGGCCTGCAGATCCGTGGTGCCTCTGGTGCTCCTGGCTCTGGCTCGGGTAGCATCAACATCCGCGGTATCGCCTCTATGTATGCCGGCACCGACCCGCTGATTATTGTTGACGGCGCTCCCTACAGCGCATCGCTGACCAACATCCCCGTGGACGACATCGAGTCTGTCTCCGTGCTGAAGGACGCTGCCTCTGCAGCCCTGTATGGTGCACGTGGTGCTGCTGGTGTGATCATCGTCACCACGAAGAAGGGTAAGAGCCGCGACGCACAGATTACCGTGGATGCCAAGTGGGGTTCCAACTCACGTGCCATTCCCGACTATGACGTCATCAAGAATCCTGCCCAGTACTACGAGGTTTATTATGACCAGCTGAACAACTACGCCAAGAACGTGAACGGACTGGACGTGAATGCAGCCAACTCTTGGGCCAACAAGACTATGATGGATCATCTGGGCTACAACGTCTACACCCTTCCTGACGGTCAGAATCTCGTGGGTACCGATGGCAAGCTGAATCCCAACGCTACGCTGGGCCGTGCTTACAACTGGAACGGCGAGACCTACTACATGACGCCCGATGATTGGACGGACATTGCCTACAACAATGCTCTGCGTCAGGAGTACACCGTCAGCGCCAACGCTGCTAACGAGCGCGGCTCCTACTACGCCAGCATGAGCTACCTGGACGAGGATGGTATCATCCAGTTCTCAGGATTCCAGCGTACCACTGCCCGCCTGAAGGCCGACTATCAGCTGAAGCCCTGGCTGAAGATGACTGCCAACATCGGCTATGTGCACTCGAAGACCACTTCGAACCCGAACCTGACGAGTGACAGCTACGGCTCGACCAACATGTTCTACTACACCTCACGTATCGCTCCTATCTATCCTGCCTACGTGCGTATCCTCGACCCCGTTACAAACCAGCCTGTCATCCGCACCGACGCCAATGGCAACATGCAGTATGACTACGGTGTGGCAGCTACCAACTATGGTATAGGTCGTGCTTTCCTGCAGACGGGTAACCCCCTCGGCTCGAATAACTACAACAAGATCTACACTTGGGGCAACCAGCTGCATGGCAACTACGTGCTCGACGCACAGATTACCAAGCACTTGAAGGCTACGCTGAACAGCACCCTGAACTTAGGCCAGACCAGCTACTCCGACTATGAGAATGCACTCTATGGCCCGAAGGTGGGTGTGAACGGACAGATCTACAAGTACCAGAGCAACACGCTGCGCCAGAACCACATCCAGACACTGAACTATGCCAACCGTTTTGGCAAGCATGAGCTGACAGTGCTGGCCGGCCACGAGTGGTACGACACCAAGACCCGTTACCTCTATGCAGAGCGTACCGGCGGTTTCTCGGCTGAGATTCCTGAGCTGAATGCTTTCGCTACGATGTCTGGCTCGAACAGCTACACCACAGAGTACAACGTGGAAGGCTACTTCGGCAACGCACAGTATAACTACAACGACAAATACTACGCTTCGGCTTCCTACCGTCGTGATGCCACCTCCTACTTCCACAAAGATCACCGTTGGGGTTCGTTCTGGAGTGTAGGCGGCGCATGGCTCATCTCGAAGGAGAACTTTATGGAAGGCACCAAGGGCTGGCTTGACCAGTTGAAGATTAAGGCTTCTATCGGTCAGCAGGGTAACGACGCCATCGGCAGCTGGGCCTACATCGACCTCTACAGCCTCTCGAAGGCCACTGACACCTCGATGACTCCGTCATTCTACCGCATCGGTAACCCTGATATTACATGGGAAACCACGACCAACTTCAATGCTGGTATTGAGTTCAGCCTGTGGAAGGGTCGCCTGACTGGTAGCGTTGATGTCTACAACAAGAAGATCAGCGACCTGCTCTTCTGGCTCTCCGTTCCTGAGAGCGCCGGTTCACGCGGCTACTACGGCAACATCGGCGACATGCGCAACAGCGGTCTTGAGGTGGTGCTGAGCGGCGATATCATTCGCACGAAGAACTTCACCTGGAACGTCACGGCCAATATCTCGACCAACTCGACGAAGATCCTTGACCTGCCCGAAACGAAGATTGCCGACAACGGCGGCTTCTATGAGAGCAGCTACTGGTACACCATCGACGGTCCGATGTACAACTATATGACCTACTCCTACGCAGGTGTGTACAACCAGAACACCTACCAGCTCACTGGCGATACAGAATTTGATGAGAGCAAAGCCGGTCTGGCCCTGTACTACTATGACAAGAACCTGACCAACAGGCTTGATGCAAATGGTCAGCCCTACATGGGTGCCGACGGCCAGCCTTTGAACAGCACTTTCAGCAGCGAGACTGATGATGACGGCAATGTCACATGGACAGGTACTAACGTCGTGAACAAGCCTGGTACTGAGAAGAGCGGCGCTACCACTGATATCGGTCAGGCCCAGCGCTATGCCAACGGCTCTATCCTGCCTAAGGCATTCGGCGGTTTCTCCACCAGCCTGCGCTTCTATGACTTCGACGTCACCGCATCGTTTGACTATCAGTTGGGCGGCAAGGTCTACGACTCGCAGTATGCAGGTCTCGTAGGTCCTGGCACCAGCACCTCTGATGCCGGTAGCACCTTCCACAAGGATGTGCTCACTGCCTATTCACCCACCAACACAAGCAGCAACTTCCCCCGCTGGCAGTTTGGCGACAACTACTCAGCATACGGCAGCGATCGTTTCCTGACCAATGCCTCTTACCTGAACTTCCAGTCGTTTACTGTCGGTTACACTCTCCCCAAGAGCCTTATCACCAAGGCTGGACTGCAGAACATCCGCGTTTACTGCTCGGGTGAGAACCTCTATCTCTGGTCCAAGCGTCAGGGCTTCGACCCGCGTCAGAGCTACGGTAGCGTGAAGTCTATCAACACCTACTCGCCTGTACGCACTATCTCCGGTGGTATTCAGTTGACATTCTAAAATCATGGAGGAAACAAGCAATATGAAAAAGATATTATCTATCATCGCGGTTGCCGCTACGTTGACGACAACCAGCTGCATCAAGGAAATTGAGCCGCAGAGCAGCACCATCACCGTCGATCAGGTGAAGAGTGCTCCTGGCGCCTTCAACAATGCCGTTGCTGCCATCACGGCCACTCTCTGCGGAGAGTTCGTCTATGGCGGAGGCGACAACAACTATCCCTATGACCTGGGTATTCCCGCTTTCTATCTGGAGCGTGACATCATGGGACAGGACGTTGTCTATGTCTATCAGAACTGGTACACCTACTGGTATACCGTTCAGTATCTGGGTCCCTCATACCGTATGTCGCAGATGCCTTGGACCTACTACTACGGATGGATCAAGAGCTGCAACGAAGTGCTTTCTATGGCTGGCGAGGAGCCTGCCGAAGACCAGAAAGCTGGTGCTGGTATAGCTTACGCTATGCGTGCCTACTTCTATATGGATCTGGCCCGTATGTATGCCCAGAAACCTTATGCTCTGGCTAAGACTGGCGAGCAGTCAGTCAGCGTGCCCATCGTCAACGAGAATACCTCGCTGCAGGACCTGGCACACAATCCCCGTGCTACCAACGAGGATATGTGGGCTTTCATCCTCAGCGACCTCGACAAGGCTGAGACACTGCTGGCCGACTATAAGCGTACCGATGTCTACACTCCTGACCAGAGCGTGGTTTACGGCTTGAAAGCACGTGCCTATCTGGAGATGGAGGACTGGGCTAACGCTGAGAAGTATGCAAAGATGGCTCAGAATGGCTACACCATCATGACCCAGGCCGAGTATACCGACTGGAACACAGGCTTCAACACACCTAACGGTGCTTGGATGTTTGGCATGACCTACAAGACCGATGACCCACAGATCCTGAACAACGACGCTGACTCCAGCTGGGGCTCGATGATGTGTATCGAGATCAATCCTACGGTTTCGGGTTGCGGTTATGCTGCCAACTATGGCCAGCCGTTCATCATCGACCGTCACCTCTATGAGACCATTCCCGCTACTGACTGCCGCAAGAAGTGCTACGTAGACTTCGCCATCGACGACAACATCGAGATTGCCGACGGTGATGGCAATCCCACACCCGAGGGTTTGGAAGCTCTGAGCGCTTACTCCAACCATCCCGACTGGCTCATCAATACTGGTCTGGCTGCACGCGGCTACGGCAAGGTGGGTGGTCTGCCCCTGAAGTTCCGCACCGCTGGCGGTGAGGCTGGACGCGACAACCAGTATATTGGCTTTGTGGTTGCTGTTCCTATTATGCGCGTTGAGGAGATGTACCTCATCGAGGCTGAGGCTGCAGGTATGCAGAACGAGGCTCGCGGCATTGAGCTGCTCACCAAGTTCGCTAAGACCCGCGATGCCGACTACGTATATGGCACTCACAACGAGGCTTACTACAACACTACGACTTCCAAGTTCCAGAATGAGTGCTGGTGGCAGCGCCGCGTTGAGTTCTGGGGTGAGGGTATGGCTACCTTCGACATCAAGCGTCTGCAGAAGGGTATCATCCGCAGCTATGCTGGTTCGAACCACACCGACGGCTACCGCTACAACAGCGAGACTACGCCTGAATGGATGAACTGGTGTATCGTGCAGACCGAGACCAACTACAACTATGACTGCACCAACAACAAGGACCCGCAGTATCCTGGCAAGAACTCTGAGGAGTACGTCTGGTAAGTTTTGAGTCATTCAATCAATAAAAAGAAACACTGTTATGAAAAAATATTTTTATAGTTTGTGCGTAGCCCTCGTTGCTGTGGTCGGCTTTACCGCCTGCTCCAACGACGACGACGACTATCAGTGGGCTACTGTTAGCGGACAGCAGGTCTATTTCGCCAATAACCTCGCTTCCAAGATAGAGATTCCCATGAGCGGCTCCGAGTTCACTGTGCCCATCAAGCGCGTGAAGACTGACGAAGCCATCACGGTGAATCTGGCTCATACCGACACCACGGGCTTCTACAATGTCCCCGCCAGCGTATCGTTTGCTGCCGGTCAGAATGAGGCTATCATCACTGTCGGTTATGACAATACGAAGATGGTCTACGACAAGTTTGTGCCTGATACCATCAGCATCACAAGCACCGACTTGACATCGGCCTATGGTTCGACTGTCTATGCCTTCAGTGCAGGCGCCCTGTCGCCCTACAAGACTCTGGGTACTGGTACCTACTATGACGACTTCTTTGAGAACTCCGAAAAGGTGACCATTATGCAGAACACTGAGGACACCAATGTGTTCCGTATCTATGGAGCCTATAATTCTGTGGATGACGGCAACCAGGATGAATATCTTGAGATACGCATCCTCAAACCCGGAGATGAAGTGCGTGGTGTTACCGTGACGCAGAACGACCTCGTATATTGGGGCGACTACAACACTGGCTACCATCATCCCAGCTATGACGATGACATCTATATTCTGCATCCTTCCCGTTTCACCAACACTGGTCCTGAGGAGTATTGGTTGCACAGCTATGTGATTGAGTATCAGGAGAACGGTCTGCCTGGCGAAATCCAGCTGGCCCCGCGCTACTACATGTTCAGCGTTGGTGGATGGAACTATTCGCAGAACGATGGTATGGTGAGCATTGTCTTCCCTGGCTTCTATAAGAAGGACTTCTCTATTGAGGCAGAGCCTCTTGGCATCTTGACCGATGCAAATGGTCAGGCTTCTTTCGGATTTACGGCTTCCTTGGGTGCTGATGCTACCGATGTCAGAGCCGTTATAGTAAGTGCCGATGCCGACAAGGACGAAGCAGCAGCTGCCTTGCTGAGTGACGAGGTTGAGTCAACACCCGTGGTCAATGGCTATAACTTTGTGCCTATTCCCGAGGGGCTGGTCGGCAAGCTTTCTTTGCTGGTGGTGGTTGTTGACGATGGCGAGTTGAAAGAAGGCTATACTGCAGACTTTGAATATTATGGTGGTTCGGCCAACCCTTGGGAATCTGTAGGTGTTGGTGACTACGTATACACGCTCTTCTTCGGTAGTGCAGACGACCCGGCAACCGATCCAGGCCTCGAGCTGCAATACAACGCTGAGGAAGATGTCTACCGCATTACTCACTGGGGCTACGACGTAGACTTCACTTTCAAGATGGATAAGAATACCAACTTGGTCACGGTGCCCAACCAGTTCACCGGCTACACACACAGTACCTATGGCGACGTGTACATTGGCGAGGCTGATGCCCTGAATCCCGCTTGGGCTTTAGGACAGAGCTACTACGACCCTGAGACGCTCGCCTTCCACTTCCGTGTGGCCTACTTTGTCTCTCAAGGTGTCTTCGGCAAGGGTGAGGAGATCTTCACACTCACTCCCGCCCAGGCTCGTGCCCTCGGTCTTGACAAGAAGCAGATGCCCAGCGCCAACACAAGCCTGATTCCCGTGAAGAAGGCTGCAAAGGCAAAGGTTCTTCCTGCTATCACCGACTTCAAATAAGACGTCGACTTCTAATCATACTACAATGGCGGCATCCTAAACAAGGGTGCCGTCCTTGTTTTATCTGTTATAGTCAGAGAAAACAAGTTTTTTGGCGCTTTGACGAAAAAAGTGGCGAAAAATTTTGCAGATTGATAGAAAATATGTACTTTTGCCGACGAAAATAAACAAAAGGGCGTAAAAGTCTGAAAAAACAATGACAAGAAAAGCAAACTATTGGTGGTGGCGCAGCTCAAGATTCGAATAATCGTGAGAAGATAGTCGCGTACCTGCAAGTTTAGCAAAGAAAATACTGAGGGGCCTGTCGTTCTTACGGCGGGCTCCTCACTTTTTGTAGAAAAAACAGGGAATAAAGAGACAAAACAAAAACGTATTTAGATATGAAAAAATTTCAAGTTGACGAGAAAGGATTCTATGGAGAGTTCGGTGGCGCGTATGTGCCGGAGATTCTCTACAAGTGTGTGAAGGACTTACAGGATGCTTATCTGCCCATTATCGAGAGTGAGGAGTTTAAGCAGGAGTATCATGCATTGCTGAAAGACTACGTTGGACGTCCGTCACCACTGTACTACGCCAAGCGTATGAGCGAAAAATACGGCTGTCAGATGTACTTGAAGCGTGAGGACCTGAACCACACGTGTGCCCACAAGATCAATAATACCATCGGACAGATTCTGTTGGCCAAGAAGATGGGTAAGACGAGGATTATCGCTGAGACAGGAGCCGGACAGCATGGCGTGGCTACGGCAACGGTGTGTGCGCTGATGAACATGAAATGCGAGGTGTTTATGGGTGCTACCGATGTTGAGCGCCAGCACACCAACGTGGAACGCATGAAGATGCTGGGAGCTGAAGTCCACCCTGTTCGCACAGGAAACATGACCCTCAGCGACGCATGCAGTGAGGCTATCCGCGATTGGTGCTGTCATCCCGCTGACACTTTCTATATCGTCGGCTCTACAATGGGGCCTCACCCCTACCCAGACCTTGTAGCCCGTATGCAGAGCGTCATCTCTGAAGAAATCAAATGGCAATTGGAAGAGAAGATTGGTCGCGACTATCCTGACTATCTCATCGCGTGTATCGGAGGCGGAAGCAATGCCGCCGGCACAATCTACCATTATGTCGATGACGAACGCGTGAAGATTGTTTTGGCTGAAGCTGGCGGACACGGCTGGGAAACTGACTATACTGCTGCCACCATCCATAAGGGAACAACAGGAATTCTGCACGGCGCGAAGATGTTGGTGATGCAGGACGAGGACGGCCAGATTCAGGAGGCATTTACGATTTCTGCCGGTCTCGATTATCCTGGCGTAGGTCCCATGCACTGCAACATGGCGAAGAAGGGTCGCACGCAGGTGCTGAGTATCAATGACGACGAGGCTATCTACGGCGGTTACGAGCTGACTCGCATGGAGGGCATCATCCCGGCCATCGAAAGTGCACACGCCATCGCCGCCCTGAAGAAACTCACGTTCAAACCAAGCGATGTCGTCGTACTGACGGTCAGCGGCCGAGGCGACAAGGACGTGGAAACGTATTTGAAGAACAAGGCGATGGCAAAGGAATACGGGAATTTTTAAACCACGAATTTCACTAATTACACGAATTTTATGGAAACGTTTAAATATACGACAACCAGTAAGACGATTCTCGCGGATCTGTACACCCCAGTAGGCGTGTATATGAGGCTGCGCGACCTGTATCCGCAGAGTGCGCTGATGGAGAGCTCCGACTATCACGAGAAAGACAACTCGCGCTCGTTTATCGGCATCGAGCCTATGGCCAGCGTGGCTATTGGTCACGGTGTGGCTACCATCACCTATCCTGACGGCACGACCTTTCAGCACGAGGTGAATAAGGAGTATCGCTCTGACAAGGCTATTCACCAGTTGATTGATCGTATCCATGTCGAGGGTGACGATGCCAAGATTTGCGGACTCTTCGGCTACACCAGCTTTAACGCTGTGCGCTATTTCGAGGACATCGCCGTGAAGGACGAGACGCAGGCGAAGAACGACGCGCCCGACCTGCTCTATATATTATATAAGGTGGTGATTGTGTTCGACCACTTTAATAACACGCTGAAGATCGTGTCGCTCGATGGCGAGGCAAAGCTCGACGATGTGATGCGCGCCATGAACAAGGCCAACGTGAAGGCTTACGATTTTCACCCTGTGGGCGAGACGACGAGTCCGCTGACCGACGAGGAGCACAAGGCGAATATCCGCAAGGGCATCCAGCACTGTCTGCGTGGCGATGTGTTCCAGATTGTGCTTTCGCGCCGCTTCATCCAGAAGTACGAGGGCGACGACTTCAAGCTCTATCGCGCCCTGCGCAGCATCAATCCCTCGCCCTATCTATTCTATTTCGACTTCGGCGGGTTCAGGATATTCGGAAGCAGCCCCGAGACGCATTGCCGGATTGAGGCCGTGACACCCGACGGAAAACCGTCGGGCACAGGGGCTAAGTTCCGCGCCTACATCGACCCCATCGCAGGTACCACGAAGCGTACGGGCGATGCCGAGGCCGACCGCCGTGGGGCCGAGTA
>JAGAAJ010000141.1 GCA_017615355.1 Prevotella sp. | reverse complement strand
GATTTATGCTTATCCCCACTGATTATCTACTGAGCCATAAACAGGCTCCTTAGCATTTGTCTATATCATGCAAAACGAAGTGCTGCGACCCTCACGAGCCGCAGCACTTACAAGCCTATGTTTAACTAAAAATCCTTTTCTCTAAAAGAAATTTTCAGCCCACAGGGCTAAAAATTCGAAAGTTTAAATGGGAGCTTCCCAGCGACCACCTGTTATCCACAGTTGAAAACTTTCTTTTACCAATAACTAAAAACCTAAAACTATAAATATTACTACTAACCTAAAACAATCTATTAACCTTTTGACGGTGCAAAGGTACAACGAAAATTGTGTGCGCACAAATCTTCTAAAGAAAAAGTGTAAAAAAAACTACTTCTCTTGATATAAATCAAGTGTTGTGCACGAAAACAAAGAAAATAAATACTTTTCAAGGCTCTTTATCCATGTTTTTTTTGTACCTTTGGCGTCGCTATGAGAATACTGATAGTGAACACAAGTGAGTGTACAGGCGGTGCTGCCGTGGCGGCTTCGCGTCTATGTGACGCGCTGAACAACAACGGTGTGAAGGCCAAGATGATGGTGCGCGACAAGCAGACCGACGACATCACCGTAGTGACTTGTGGAGGGAGCAAGCTGAAGAAAAAGTGGTGCTTCTACTGGGAGCGCTTCGTCATTTGGCTGAATAACCGCCTGAGTCGCCAGAATCTCTTCAAGGTGTCGATAGCCAATGCGGGAATCGACATCACCAGCACGCCGGAGTTTCAGGAGGCTGACATCATCCATCTGCATTGGGTGAATCAGGGCCTGCTCTCATTGGGTGGGCTTCAGAAAATTCTCAAGAGCGGCAAGCCTGTGGTATGGACGATGCACGACATGTGGCCGCTGACGGCCATCTGTCACCATGCCTACGACTGCGAAGGCTATGAAACAGGCTGTAGCCATTGTCATTTCCTGCGCCATCCTGGCAAGAACGACCTCTCGGCGCGTGTATTCCGTCGCAAGGAGAAAATGCTGGAAACCCTCCACCATTCAGTTACCAATATCCGCCATCAACCTCTTCGCTTTGTGGCTGTCAGCGAATGGCTGGCAGACAAAGCCCGAAAGAGCGCTCTCATCGGACATTTCCCCATCAGCGTCATTCCCAATGGACTCTCATTGCAGCAGTTTACCATCATAGATCGCACCGACGCTCGCACGGCCCTTGACGTCAAAGCCAGATTTGTCATTGCTTTCGGTGCAGCCCGTCTCGACGATCCCATTAAGGGCTTCAACTATCTGACGGAAGCTCTGCGCCTGCTGGTGAGCGACGGGCGAGTGAATGCCAGTGACATGCATCTGCTGCTTTTCGGAACAGTACGTGATGCCAGCATCTTCAATGATCTGCCAATCCGCTACACCAACCTTGGATACATCAACGACACATACAGATTATCCGAAGTCTATTCGGCGGCCAACATCGTCGTGTCATCGTCGCTTTATGAGACCTTCGGCCAAACGCTCATCGAGGCAATGGCTTGCGGATGCCTGCCCGTGTCGTTTGACGGCTCAGGGCAGACCGATATTATTACTCACGAGAAAAACGGATACTTGGCCCGTAGGCTATCGGCAGAGAGCCTCGCTGACGGCATGGAGTGGGCAATGAAGAAGTCGGAGAGCGAGGGCATCACCCTGAGCAAGGAACTGCGCCGTTCGGTGGTGCGCCGCTATGGCGAGAGCGTCGTGGCCAACCAATACCTGAATCTCTACCAATCCATCCTATCACGTAATGACTAAATTCACCGTCGTCACCATCACCTACAACGCAGAGGGAGTGCTACAGCGCACTCTTGACAGCGTGCTTGCCCAGCAATACGAGGACGTGGAACACCTCATCATCGACGGTGCCTCGACCGACGGCACCCTCGCCATTGCTGAAGCCTATAAGGCAAAGAGCGATGCCTCAGACAACGGACACAAGGTCATTGTACGCTCAGAACCTGACGAGGGCATCTACCACGCCATGAACAAGGGGCTGACGCAGGCTTCGGGCGACTACATCGTGTTTATGAACGCCGGCGACAGCTTCCCGCAAAGAGATACGCTGGAGGAGATAGCGCATCGCTGCCACTTAAACGAGCTGCCCAGCGATGCACTTCCTGCCGTGCTCTACGGCAATACGGACATCGTGGATGGCGAGGGACATTTCCTGCATCCGCGTCGTCTGCAGCCTCCGGCAAAACTGACTTGGCGCTCCTTCCGCTATGGAATGATGGTTTGCCATCAGGCTTTCTATGCTCGCACCGACATCGCAAAGAATCTGCAATACGACACGCAGTATAAGTATTCTGCCGACGTTGACTGGTGCATCCGTGTAATGAAGGAGGCCGACCGTCTAGGACTACCCCTCTGTAACATTGGCTTAGTGGTGGCAAATTATACGGAGGAGGGTACAACAACGCGCCACCACCATGAGTCGCTGCGCGAGCGCTACAGAGTGATGGCGCATCATTATGGCCAAGTGAGCACTTTCCTTATGCACGGCTGGTTTGCCGTGAGGAACATTATCTCACGATAATCTTTCTACCATTCTTAATATAGATACCAGCCTTCAGGTTGGCAGGATTGACGCGACGTCCCTGCAGGTCGTAGTATTGATTCGTTTGTTGCGATGACATCGCAACAGACTCAACTGAGGAGGGGGTGACGGTGGCTTTCCAACTATCCTTGTTGTAGTAACCACCATTCTGGAAGGGGAGATCAGCCGTCTGGCTACCACCACCACTGAAGATGATATAGTCGGGAGCTGTGGTTTTGGCAGAAGTCCACTTGAACACCTTGTTGCCATTGTCGGCCGTATTTAGTAACGTAGCGGCAACGCCAGGCCAGTTTGTACCTAGATAGGCTTCGCCGCCGCCGCCTTTCATCCAAGCCCAGGTGAAAATCTGGCTACCCCAAGCCACAGGTGCCTCGAAGAAAGCGCATATTTCACCCTCGCCAACGGTGCAGAAAGACGGCACACCATTGAACTCGCCTTCGTGCGGCTGCTCGTCTTCTTTCAATTCAGGTAGGGTGATGGCGCTAGGCTCAATGCCGCTTACATAATAGACATAGTGATAGCCGCTGATAACCTTCTTCCATGCGTTACTGGTTGGCGTATAGCCGTCGGCCTTGCTACCCACCACACAAAGCAGCTTCTTATCTCCGCTACCAGCCACCTGAATAGCATAATAATCCTCGCTGGTGGCCATTGGCGTGGGCTTGCTTACATTGGTGATGCCTACGGCCTTACGGACGGCCACCATGTTGGCAATTTCCTGCTTATAGGACTGCCAGTGCTTAAAGAAGACACAGGGTGTTCCAGGCATAGCCAGCAGATAGGCATTGGCGGCCAGTGTGTCTTTACGGATAGGATCCTGCTGAGCTGATGCAGAGCGGTACTCAGTATCATGGTTTTCGACGAAGGTAACAGCATATTGGCGGTAGTTGCCCGAAGAGAAGTTGTTGCTAATCAACGGCCAGTTGCCCTCGTTTTGTGCTGCCAGCATTTTCCAATTACCATTGTTTGCGGCATTGCGCACGGTATAGCGGAACTGGAAGTCGAAGGCTGCAGATGTCTTACCCGTGCCGTCAATCCAGTTCTTGATGGTGTTTGAGCTGTCCCAGCACTCTCCGACGGAGAACTGCGGCTTGCTGTCTTCATTGTAGATCTTGGTGTATGATGGGGCATAACCTTTCACCATATCGTAACGGAACCCTACATAGCCAAGGTCCTCCAGTAGCATGTGCAGATATGCCTTCACATTTGTCTGCACGTTAGCGCTCATGTGATCAAGGTCGCGCATGCCGTTCCAACCCTCTCCTGTGTCTTTGTTGGAACTAACGCTCAGTCCCAACTTGGCTGCCTCGTTCTTTGCCCTTCCTTCGTCATCATCGGCACAGATGTCTGTAGACAGGAGCTGATAGGTCACTCCTTTGTAGGTCTCTTTTGGAAAGTCCACCCAGTTGGTGGCGTTCTTACGGTGGTTGATGACCACGTCGGCAATAGTGCCAATGCCTTTCGCCTTGAAGGTACTGATTAGTGAGCGCAGTTCAGCCTCCGTGCCGAATGAACTGTCATAATGGCCAGGGAACCAATAGAGATCGTCGTAACCCATCGACTGTCCTCCACAATTGCCACTCTGCGGCAGCCAGACGAGATCAAATGTCGTAGAGAGGTTGTCAACCTGCTTTTCAAGCCGACTCCACTGGGCATCGGCAAATCCGTCCCAGTAGAAACCTTGCAACATCACGCCGTCATAGTTGGCAGGCCAGCCTTGCGCCCCTGCCGGGCTAAATGACAAATAGGAAAAGATAAATGATAAACAGAGCAGTAATCGTTTCATGGTGTTTTGTCTTTTAGTTTTTGCAAAGATAAGAAAAAAGCCGCTTGGCACAGGCCATGCGGCTATAAAAGTGTTGTCAGAAAGATGCAAACGTTTGCATCTTCCGTCTTCTCAGTTGTTCTACTCTACTGTAATCGTACGAGTTTTCTCCACGCGGCGAGTCTTTTCAACCGGCTCTTCGTAGGTTTCATACTTGGTCACCTTGAAGTTGCCCTCACCCTTGATGATGACGCAGCGGTTCTTGTCGTTCTCAGCAAACGGCTGAACAGTGTCGCCCTTCCAGTCAATAGTAATGTTGGCTGCATTGATGCCGTGCTCGTTCACCAGTTTGTTGGCAACACCTTCGGCACGCTCCTTGGAGAGGCGTTCGTTGATTTCGGCATTACCTGTCTGCACGTCGGCATATCCGGTGACAAAGATCTTGGCATTGGGATCGGTCTTAATCAGGTCGGCGGCCTCCTTGATGGCTACATCGACGCCCTGACCCTGCTCTACATCAGTCACGTTAATCATGTAGTAGACCACCTTCTCCATCTTCGATACCTCTACGGTTTCGATGGGACGCTGTTTCTTCACCATCTCAGTGTAGGGCTCGTCGACATAGTAGGTCTCAACCACTTCTCTGACACGTTTCTTGGCAGGCTGGCCGAACTTATAGGTGAGGCCGATGAGAGCCTGTACCTGGAAGTCAGGATCGTAGTTGCGCTTCAGGTTGAACTCGTCGTTCTTCATGTTGCCATCTACTTCCAAGCCAAGAGCGAGCTTATCGCTGAGGTTGTAGTTGAACTGCATGCCCAGACGGGTATTGTAAGAGGAGTGCTTGGTACCACAGAGGTAGGGATTGGGGTTGATGGCCAGCGCATTGTTCTGCGTGTTGAACTCATCGAAGTCCCAGCCGTAATTCACACCGAAACCTGCCAACAGCACCCAGTCAAACTTGTCACAGCTGCGATTGGGGCTGATGATGTTGCTCATATTCATCAGCAAGTCGATGTCACCAGTAATGGCATTGAACTTGTAGGTGTCGGTAATAGCACTTTTAATCTGCCAACCCTGAAGGTGCACGCGTGCTCCCACTTTCGAGTTGAAATAGCGGCCTACTGAAAGGGCCACCTGAGGGGTAATCAAGTCGGTGAACTTCTTGTTGGTGAAGGTGGTCTGGGCACCGCCCTGCAGACTGATGAAGTTGTAGGGATAGCTATCCTCTACGCCCTGTGCCTGCACGGCAGTAGACACTCCCATAAGGAGTGCCACTGCGGTGAGGATATTCTTGAATCTTTTCATAGTCGTTATTCTTTTGTTGTCGATTTCTTATTACTGCTTCGTGATAACAACCTTGTTATTGCCCACATAGCTGAGGTAGAGCTGGAACTTGTAGGTTCCGGCCTCGATGTTCAGGTTGGCTCCATCCTGCGTAAGGTCGGTTTCAGCACCGCCCCAGTTGATGCCCCAGTCATGGTTGGCGCGGAACTTATACTCGCCCGACACAGCGTCGGTAGTTACCTCCCAGCAGCCTTCTGCCGTGTTGTAGGTCATCTCGAGGTCATCACTCCATCCGTTGAAGCCACCAATCATGCTGATGCTCTCAATCTTCAGGAGGCTGTAGAACATGTTAGCAAAGTCGAGGTTGATCTGGTAGAAGCCAGCACCCGGGTCAGGACAGTTGGGACCACCTGCGTCGGTGAGAGAGCCGCTCTTGGCATCGCCACTAACATACTCCAGGTCATTGTCCCAGTTGTCGGCATTGGGCTTGAACTTGAACTCGCCGTCCAAGTAGTAGTAGCCCTGATATTGTCCGTTACCGTTGCCTGCCAGCAGATGACTAATGCCCCAGCCGCCTTCGTTGCCAATCTCATAGAAGTTATCGGGATAGCCGTTGTCTTCCTTGACGGTGCAGTGAGCGGGAGCTTCGTCACTGAGGTAGAGGCGGATGACGTAAGGTCCGTCAGCTGCAAGTTGCAGGTTGGCACCGTCCTGTGTGAGGTCGTCGAAGGTGCCGCCCCAGTTGACTGCCCAGTCGTGGTTGAGACGGAACTTGAACTCGCCGGCGTTGAGCGTCTCGCGAGCCTCCCAGCACTTCATGATCTCATTGTAGGTCATGTCGACGTCGGTGTCCCACATGCCACGCACGGATCCGATGATGCTGATAGATGTGACAGGCGTAACCTTATAGGTCATCTCCTTCAAATCCACCTGGACGTAGTAGAATCCGGGCTCCACGCCGTCCATGTTAGGACCGCCATCGGCAGTCAACGTGCCACTGGTGGCATCGCCGCTGACCTTCTCCCAGTCACCTTCCCAGTTGTCCTTGTTGGGTTTGAACTTGAACTCACCGTTGAGGTAGATAACGGCACTGTACTGTCCAAGGCCATTGCCGTGGAGAGGATGAGGCTCGCTCCAGCCGCTTTCGTTGCCAATCTCGTAAATGAACTCGTTAAAGCCAACGGGTGTGGCACTCCATGTCTGATCAAGCATGTTGAAGGTGAGGTCGTAGAAAAGAGCATCGGGGTCGGCAACAATGACGAGGTTGCCGCCTTCGTTGTTGTAGTTGAACTTGCCTTCTTCGGCAGCAGCAGCCAGACAGCCGCTCCAATCACCGCCAAGACCCGATTCCGGTGTCATCTTGAACTCGATGTTGCTTCCATCCTCGGTAGCAGGGATGCGCACCTTGAAAATGGGGTTCTCATACGGGTCGCTACCATCGTTAGTGAGCTTATAGGTCATGTCGGTGTTGTTCCAACCATTGATAGAGCCTGTGAGGTAGTAGGCGGCCTCAATGATGGGAGCCTGCGGGATGGCCTTGATGACGAAGTTTGCCGAGGTAGCGGTCTTCACCGTAGTGGTACCATTGCCAAGCCACATGCTGACGGTGGCGTTAACATCGCGCACCACGGGTCGGCGTCCAAACTGGGAGGCAACATAGTTGTGCAGGTCGGCGGCCGACATGGTGCCGTCGGCAGTGATGTCAAAGGTCTGGTCGCCCAAGTTGATGGAATAGGAAGGGGTATAGCCCTCGGCGGTGGCTGTGGGAGCTGTGATGGAGCACACCTTCACAAACTCTTCGCTGTAGCTGTTGAAGTCGATAGTGCCTACCGTCGAGACACTACCGTCGGCAAAGCTCACCTGGGTGGGCTGAGGGACGGTCTGCGGCTCGGCCCAGTCCTTGTAGTCGTCGGTGCAAGCTGCTACCGACGCTACAAGAGCTATCATGGATAATATTTTCTTTGTCATAGTTGTTTCACATTATTAGTTATTGTTTGATGAAACGGATATAGCCTGTGATGTCGTTGAAGAAGATGAGATAGGTTCCGCCCTCTTCCATCTTGAGGTTGGGACCGTTGGTCTCACCATAGACATACATGCCCTCGCTGTAGTTGACGAACGAGCCGCCCTTGTTGAAGTCCCAAGAACCAGCCTGCTTAATCTTCACCTCGTCGCCGGCAGCGAAAGTATAAGTGATATACCAGTCGTGATTCTCCCAGCCGGTGGAGCAAGCATTCATCTCGGTGTCGCCCCAGTCGTTGAACGAGCCTGAGATAGCCATACCGCTGTAGACAGGTGCTGAGCCGTCGTAAGCCTCGATGTTCAGCTTATCGCTCTTAGTGTTCAGGGCGATTTTGTAGAGGCCAGCTGCAGGAACGGTGATGTTGCCTGAACCGCCGTCGTTCTTCACGTATGAACCGAACGAGTCGCCCTGACCCCATTGTGAAGCCCAACCATCGTCGAGTGCGCCACGGAGTTTGAAACCGCTGCCGCCGAGGTAGCCAATCCACTGGATCTCGCCCTGGCCAGTCTTGATGTCGTATTCTGCACCGTCGAGGGTCTGCATCGGGATGACGCACTTACCCATGTCGCTGCCCCATGAGCCGTCGGCAATGTCGGCACCGATGAGCCACCAGATCTCAGGATCAGCAGGCTTCAGCTCTACATAATAGGGAACGGTGTTCAGCGTGACCACGTTGGAGTAGACCACGCCATACTCGTTGAAGGAGGCATCGCGTACAGCTGACTTCACTCTAACGGAAAGCGGCAGCTTATCGGGCGTGGTAGCCTCTGTCCAGCCGCACAGCTGGAGGAGCTGTCGGTTCAGGTTCTGCATATTGATATTGGCTTCCTTGCCACTGGAATAGGTCTCATTGACGTTCACGAAGTCAGCACCCGCATTGTCCTCAACATTCTCATCAAAAGCCTTGGTGAATTGTCCTGTAGGCGACACCTGTACAGTGTAGGTAGGCACCACAGGGGCGTTGAAGTTGTTATAGGGAGTGGGCTGCGACCATGTGAGTGCCACAGTGGCTGTTTGTTCCATATCCACATAGCCAGTGATAGCAGGCTCGTTGAGCACGAATGTCGTGGGCTGGGTCAGCGTGGGATTCGAATCGCGGTCATCTTCACAGGCAGTGAAGGCAACGAATCCCAAGGCCAGCAACATCGTTGATTTGAATATAGTCTTCATATTTGTAATTCTTAATGTTGAAACAAAACTAATCAATAGCCTTCGTTCTGTATCAGGTTGGGATTAGCCGTCATGTCTGAAGAAGGAATGGCGAAAAGGTTACGATAGGCAGGCAGGTTGGCACCATTCTCAGAGCCACCCTTCCACTCCCAAAGGTAGTTGCCGCTGTTCTGACCGCCATAGAGTCCAAAGCGGATAAGGTCGGTGCGACGGAAGCCCTCGAAGTAGAGCTCGCGTGAGCGCTCGTCCAGAATCTGCTGCAGGCTGTAGCTGGAGACAGTGCTGGTGTTGGCACGCTGGCGAAGGGCATTGATATAGCCTGCGCCGGTGTTACTGGTAGTGCCGCCATTCAGGCGTGCATCAGCTTCGGCAGCGATGAGGTAGGCTTCGGCTGAACGCATCAGGAAGAAATCTGCATCGGGGAAGATGGTGCTACGCGGAGTGGCTCCAGTTGAGTAGGTGTTGCGGAATTTACCTACAGAGTAGCCAGAAGCAAACTCACTAGGCTTGTCAACTGACAGAGTACGGTCTACACCATAGAACAATGCGCGGTCGTCACCGGCAGCAACGGCCATGTCGCTGATGCCTACTGCGGGAGCATCGTCATTGGGGAAGAACTTCTGAAGGAGCTGGCGACGTGCACGATTGCCTGCCCAGAACTTCTCGACCATACCAAAGTCACCGTTCACATCCATATCAGCCTTCCAGGTTGATGACATCAGGAACATCGACGTACCATAGCTGGTGGTCAGCAGGCCATCGCCCAGCAGAGGCAGCACAGCCTCTACCGATGCGCCGTTCTCACCATTGTCGCCCATGAACAGCATCTGATAGGCGCTCCAGCCGTTGGTGCCCTTAGTCCACAGCTTGTGCGGGCCATTGATCACCTTCTCGGCATATTCCTTGGCGTCATTCCAACGGGCAGTGCCAGTATATACCTCTGCATTCAGATACATACGGGCCAGCAGCAGGTTGGCAGCATCCTGATCGGCGCGGCCATAGCCCACGTCTTTGCTGGTACGAGCCGTGGGGGCCTGCATCAGAGGCAGCACTTCCTTCAGCTCGCTCTCAATCCAGGCGAAGAGGTCGGCACGCTGAATCTGGGGAGGAGGTGTAGACATCAGCTCGGTAGCGAAAGGAACGTTGCCAAAGCAGTCCATCAGATAGTAGTAATAGAGTGCACGCAGGAAGCGTACTTCAGCCTGGCGTGTGGCATCAATATCAGCACACACATCCAGATAGTGGTTACAGTAGGCAATACTTGCATAGAGGCGGTTGTAGAAGCCTTCCAGCATGGGATGGCTGGAACCCCATGAGTTGTAGTTGAACTCGGGGATGCCCGGGTCACCCCAAGCACAGATAGCCTCGTCGGTGGTCAGCTCGTTGGAGTTCCATATCTGACGGACGAAACCAGTGGTACCGCCGTCCAGACGGTCGATATCGCAATCGCCGTCACCGCCATAGTTGCCTGCCAATGCCATAGTGGCATAGCATTTTGTATAGAGTTCTGGCTCGCTGGGAGTCATCGTCGAAGCGGGGTCGATGGGAGTCACATCCAAATCGCCGGTGCACGAACTCAGTCCTGCTGTCAGCGCAAGGGCTGCCACAGGAATCATATTCTTGATATATCGTATCATAATCATTTTCGTTATTTCGTTATTACGTTTTTACGACATTCGTCATCACGAATTGGTTAGAAGTTCAGGTTCAGACCGCACTGGATTGTGAACGGACGCGGATAAGCATTGTTGTCAATACCACCGAACACCTCGGGATCAAGTCCGTCGTACTTCGTAACGGTGAAAACATTGGTGGCAGCCAGATAGATACGGCCTGTCAAACCGTTGTAGTTGCCGGCCTTGAAGAGGTCCTGGAACGAGTAGCCCAGCGTGATGTTGTCGCACTTCAGGAACGAAGCGTTGCGTACGAAGTAGTCGGTCTTGACATAGTCGTATGTCGTCCAACCGTTCTCCACAGCGAAGGGCATAGCGTTCTGCAGATAAGTAAAGGAGGCGTCGTAGCGCATAGCGATGTTCGAGAAGCCTGCACCACGGTCCCAGAAGCAATAGTTGTCGAAGCTGGCACGCAGACCAAAGCCCAGATCCCAGTTCTTCACCTGCAGGCGTGAGCTCAAGCCAGCGGTGTAGGGAGCAGCGGGGCTCTTGTAGAAATAGCGGTCGGCATCGTTGATGACACCATCTGCATTGCGGTCTACATAGACACCTTCCAGAGGCTTGCCGTTCTCGTCATACACTTGCTGGAACACATAGAATGAGCGGGCAGGATGGCCAACGGCGTGTGCCTGTACCTGGTTGCCGGTACCAGCGCTGATGCCGCCAGTCATGATGATGTCGCCCTCGCCTGTCAGCTCGGTAACCTCATTATTATTATAGGTGAAGTTGGCGGTTACCTCCCACTGCACGTTCTCCGTCTGGATGGGACGCACGGTCAGCGATGCCTCAATACCCTTGTTCTCCAATGAGCCGATATTCGAGATGACCTGGTTGCGGAAGTTCGAACCAGCTGAAACGGTGGCAGTATTGATCAGGTCGGTGGTCTTACGGTAATAGTAGTCCACGCTACCGTTGACGCGATTATGGAACAATGCAAAGTCCAGACCGATGTTCGATGTGGTGGTCGTCTCCCACTTCAGGTGCTTGTTGTAAGCATCGGGACGGTAGAGATAGCCCTGGTCGTTGCCAATACCCGTGATAGGATAGAGACCGTTGGTGCTGGTGGTGTTGACGTTGTAAGTGGCAAAATAGTTGTAGTTGCCGATACCGTCCTGCTGACCAGTCTTACCCCAACCCAGACGCAGCTTCAATTCGTCGAGCCAGCTGGCGTTCTTCAGGAAGGCCTCTTCGTTGATCTTCCAACCAAAGGCGAAGGCGGGGAAGGTTGCCCAGTGGTCGTAGAAACGGCTGGAACCGTCGCGACGGACAGTTGCTGTAAGCATGTAGCGGTCAAAAGCAATGTAGTTGGCACGTCCGAAGAAGCTGACGAGATAGCTTTCCTGCTTCCATTCACTGGTGCTGCTGGTGGCGGCTGTGCCACGCAGTCCCATCAGGTCTTCCATGTCCTTCACATTACCTTTGGCATCGAGATAGGTGCCGTAGGTCTGCGGATAGAGGCTCTCGTATGCCGAATTGCCCCAGTATTTGTTGTGGCTCCACTCATAACCAGCCATGATGTCGAAGTGCTGGGTCTTCAGGAAGTCCTTGTAATACTGTGCATAAGCAGAGAAAGTGAGGTTGTACTTGTTCTCCTTCGAAAATCCGCTGTTGCCATAGTAGTAGTTCGACGAGCCCCAGGGAGCATAGTCGGTCTTCTGCTTACCGTTGGCCCAGTCGCCACTGGCGTTGGCATGCAGGCGCAAGTCCTCAAAGCCGTGAATCTGATAATCCACCTCCACGTTGCCCATATAGTCGAATGAATTTGCACGGTCGTTGCGCTCGTTGAGCATAGCCACAGGGTTCTTGCCTGGGCCTACCGAGCGGATGGCACGGTCGATGGTATAGTCGTTATAGGCAGCGCCGTCACCAGCCCACTGGTAATATCCGCGGAAATCCTTGTATGCTGGCCAGCTGCTGGTCACAAACTGTGTGGGATCGAAGCGAACGGCCTCGCTGATAGCACCCGTGTTTGCATAGCGGTTGTGCGAGTACATGAACTTGCCGTTGATGTTGAACTTCAAGTGATCATCCAGCAGCGAGGGGTTCAGCGTGGCACTGGCCGTTGTGCGCTGGAAGTTCGAAGTCTTCAGGATACCGTTCTGGTCTGTGTAACCCACGGAGAAGCGGTAAGGCATGTTCTTCAGGCCACCCTGCACGGTGACATTGTGGTCGCTGCCAATAGCTGCGTGGAAGATTTCTTCCTGCCAGTCGGTATTGGCAAAGTTCATCAGTGAAGCGGCAGGAGAATCCTCGCCATAATAGTCCAGGACAAACGCACGATACTCGTCGCCCGTAAGCACATCCAGCTTGTTGCGCTTCACCGAGTAGCTCACGTTGCCGTTATAGCTCACCTTCGGAGCCTGGCCCACGCGGCCTTTCTTCGTGGTGATGATGATGACACCGTTAGAACCGCGGCTACCATAAATAGCAGTAGCTGAAGCATCCTTCAGCACGGTGAACGACTCGATGTCGTTCGGGTTGACCATCGACAGGGCATTGGGCGAACCCTTCACACCCTGGCGGTCCATAGCCAGTCCGTCAATCACAATCAGAGGATCGTTGCTGGCATGCAGCGACGAGCCGCCGCGAATACGGATAGTTGAGCTTCCACCAGGAGTACCACCGTCGCTGGTTACGTTCACACCGGCAATCTTACCGGAGAGCATGTCCTGCGCACTGGTGATGAGACCGTGGTTCTTCTCGTCGGGCTTGAGAGCCGTCACCGAACCGGTGAGGTCGTTCTTTCTGGCCACACCGTAACCGATGACCACCACCTGCTCCAGAGACTGTGAGTCTTCCTGCAGCGTCACTGCCACATTGGGTGTAGCAGCCACAGTGGCCGTCTGATAGCCGATGTAGGACACTTCGAGTGTCTGGCCTTGGGTTGCCTGAATGGTAAAATTACCATCGAAGTCACTGATGACACCACCTTGTGCACCAGCAACCTTGATGGTAGCACCAATAATGGGTTCCCCAGTGGCATCTTTCACATGGCCTTTCACAGTAATCTGCTGCGCAAAGGCCGCTACCGAAAGGAAGAGCCCTATGAGTAGGGTCATCATCCTCAGCGGTAATTGAATGTTTACCTGCTTCATCATTACATTTTTGGTTAGTTAATATTGTTTACGTTTCTCTATTTGCCCATTAGGTAATTTCAGTGCAAAGTTAATTTCTTTTTACATGTTGTGACAAATTTTTTCATGTTTTTTTTTACATGCAAAGCGCAAACGTTTGCGCAATATTCTCCATATAATATTAATAGGTATCGTGCGCGAGAAAAAAGTTTGCACTATCTTTGCACAACAAAACTATAAATCGCAAATCATTATGCTGACGATGAAGGACATAGCCCGCGAGCTGGGCATCTCGGTGGCTACGGTGTCGAGGGCACTGAACAACTCGCCGCGTATCAGCGAGGCGCAGCGCCAGCGCATACAGCAATATGCACGCGAGCATAACTTCACACCCAACGTGTTGGCCGAGTCGTTGCGCCATTCGCGGGTGAAGTCTATGAAGGTTATTGGCGTCATCGTACCAGAGCTGGTGCACTACTATTTCAGCACCATCCTGAAGGGCATCGAGGAAGAGGCCGAGCAGCACGGCTATCGTATCATGGTGGCGCAGAGCGGCGAGCAGTATGAGCGCGAGGTGCGCCTCTGCCAGTCGTTCTACGAGAACAAGGTGTGTGGCATCATCGTTTCGCAGGCCAAGGACACGCAGCACTACGAGCATTTCCAGCGACTCATCGATGCTGGTGTTCCTCTCGTGTTCTACGACCGCATTTGCACAGGCGTCAACGCCAGCCGTGTCGTCGTCGACGACTATATGGGAGCCTACAACGCCGTCAGCTATCTCATCCAGACGGGCTGCCGACGCATTGCCTACTATGGCTCGCAGATGAATCTGGAAATCTCGAAAAACCGTTTCAACGGCTACAAGGATGCCCTGCTGAAACACGGTCTGCCCTTCGACGAGAAGCTCACACGCTATTGTGACAACCGTCAGGATGCTGAGCTCATCACACCCGACATGTTCGACGGCGACTACTATCCTGATGCCTTCTTCGCTGTCAACGACGACACGGCCATCGGCATCCTCTACACCGTGAAACGAATGGGCCTGCGAGTGCCTGAGGACATCAGCATTTGCGGCTTTACCAACGGCGAGCGTGCCATCGCCTGTGACCCTATGCTCACCACCGTCGAGCAACGTGGCATCCGTGTGGGCGAGGAGGCTGCCAACATCCTCATCGGCCTTGTCGAGGGCACCCTGCCTGCAGGCCATGTCGAGAAGCGAGTCGTCCGCACTCGTCTCATCGTCCGCGGAACAACGAGATAATTCATAATTCATAATGCATAATGCATAATGAAAAGTGAAAAAACATAATTGTTAGATCTATGAAGACAAAAGAAGAAAACCTGATTGTAGCCAAGAGTTATTCCTTTGCTGTCAGATGTGTAAAGCTTTACAAATATCTTTGTGAAGAAAAACACGATTATGTAATAGGAAAACAATTGCTGAGAAGTGGCACCAGTATAGGAGCGAATGTTAAAGAAGCCATAAGAGGTGTTTCAAAGGCTGACTTCAAAGCTAAGATGAGCATTGCTTTAAAAGAATCCAGTGAGTCTGAGTTCTGGATTGAAATTCTCCGTGACACAGACTATATTACAACACAGCAAGCAAACAGTTTGCTAACAGACTGTGTAGAACTACTCAGATTACTCATGACTATTGTAAAATCATCAAATTGTTAATTATGCATTATGCATTATTAATTATGCATTATGAAAACGAAACCTGATCTTAGCTTTTGGAAGCTCTGGAACCTGAGCTTCGGATTCTTCGGAGTGCAGATAGCTTTTGCACTGCAGAGTGGTAATGTATCGCGCATTTTCCAAACTATGGGCGCCGATCCTACGAGCCTTGGCTTCTTTTGGATTTTGCCACCGTTGATGGGTATGATTGTGCAGCCTATCGTTGGCTTGGCCAGCGACAAGACTTGGACACGTTTCGGCCGCCGCATCCCCTATCTAATGGTGGGTGCCGCCATGGCCGTTCTAGTGATGACACTTTTGCCTAATGCCGGACGCCTTAGCGACATCATGTGGGTGGCCCTGCTTTTGGGGGCTATCCTGCTGATGTTCCTCGACACCAGCCTGAACATGGCCATGCAGCCCTTCAAAATGATGGTGGGTGACATGGTGAACGAGAAGCAGAAAGGCCTGGCCTACGCCTTGCAGAGTTTCCTGTGCAACAGCGGACAGGTGGTGGGTTTCGCCCTCCCCTTCGTTATGGCATGGATAGGCTTTAGTAAAGATGCCTCCGAGGGCGTACCAATGTCGTTGAAGATGGCCTTCTATGTGGGTGCTGCCATCCTTATTGCCTGTGTCATCTACACTTCGATGAAAGTGAAGGAGATGCCACCAAAGGAGTATGCCCAATATCACGGTACAACTGAAGAAGCACAGAAAGAAAAGGTCAACATCATAAAACTACTCAAAGCAGCACCGTCCAACTACTGGCGTGTGGCCTTGGTGCAGTTCTTCTGCTGGGCTGCCTTCCAGTTCATGTGGATTCACTCCACTGGAGCCATCGCTGACAATGTTTGGAACACTACCGACGGCCATTCGTCCGACTTCCAGACGGCTAGTGACTGGGTGGGTATCGTATTGGCAGTTCAGGCCGTGGCAAGCGTACTCTGGGCCTCGTTGTTACCCTCCATTGAGCATAAACTGGGCCTGAAGGGTGCTTATTCACTGAGCCTCGCCATCGGCGCAGCGGGCTTCCTTGCTGTTCCCTTCGTACATGACCAGTGGCTGATGTTCGTTCCCTATGCCCTGTCAGGCTGCACTTGGGCTGCTATGCTCGCATTGCCGTTTACTCTAGTCACCAATGCCCTGGAGGGTCGTCCGCACATGGGCACCTATCTGGGACTGTTCAACTGCGCCATCTGCATGCCACAGATTGTGGCCGGTCTGCTCAACATCCTCATCGTGCCCCTCGTGGGTTCACAGCCCAATATGCTCTTCGTTTGTTGTGCCCTCCTCATTGGCGGCTCCATTAGTGTCAGCGCCATCAAAGGCAGCAATGAATAAAAGCTCTTTGCAAGCAAAGCGGCAAAGCCGAGCGGTTCATGTTCTTGCTTTGCAAGCGACCACAGGTCGAGCGGTCTTTAATCACAAAACCTATTGTCTTTTAAACTATGGAACAAACTTCTTTCTTTGAGATTTGCGGCTGGATAGCCAGCATCACGATGATACTGGGCTATCTGCCCCAGGCCATCCATACCATCCGCACACGCGAGACCGACGGCATCGCCCTGCCCACCTTCCTGATGATGGGTATCGGCAGCTCGTGCTTCATGCTGCAGGGCCTGCTGCACAAGCCCGACATGCTATGGGCGCTGTTCATCACCAACCTCATCACTACTACTTGTAGCCTCATTGTCTTTGGCATCAAGGTCTACAACGACTACTTCAAGCACAAACAAGCTTAGTGCAAACAGTCATTCTGGAGCCTCCAAAAATTTCTGCGGAACCTCCGGATTTTTCTAAAGGGCCTGTTTATTTTGCTAAAGAGGCTCTTTATTTTGCTGAGGAGCCTCCTTATTCTGCTGAGGAGGCTCCTCGCGAATTTTTGGAACTTAGATATTTTCAACCTGATTGGTTGAAGTCCCTTTAATGATTTTTTGCGAAAAAAGGTCAAGACCTAACATCATCTCCAGAAACCCTTATTCCCACGGGTGTTTCGCGATGTTGGGTCTTGTTTCAAGACCCCACATAGACCCCACATAGACCCCACATCGGAATCAGATGGGATTTTAACACTTGAATTTTTTTTGAAATTTTTTGTGGGAAAAAACGAAAACCGAAGAATATTTTTTGTACACTCCAACATCCATTTCTACAAAGCCGTTCCTCTCCATGCTGCCTGAGCCCCGTCCGACCTCATCCATCCACCATCAACCATCATCCCTCAACCCTCCTCATGTGGGGTCTATGTGGGGTCTATGTGGGGTCTATGTGGGGTCTATATGGGGTCTTGAAAACAGACCAAACATCGCAAAACCCATTTATACAAAGGCGTTTTCAGAGATGATGTTGGGTCTTGGCCTTTTTTCGCGAAAAACTTTTTTTTTTGCAGCTGCTTTAAGCGCATTAGCTGATGATACACCCTCGTTACACCCGTGACACCCTCATAAATGCACAAGAAATAGCTGTGTTCTAAGAAATTTTACGTACTTTTGCAAAAAATACAGCTCTCAATGAACGTCGTTTGATAAATAATTCATATCTTTGCAACCGAAAAATGTTTGTATTATGACATATACGAAAGAACCAATAGTAATAGATAATCCTTCAGAGAAGTTACTGAAGACTATCAAAAAACTTAGAGAGCATAAGCTTGCTGAGTTGGAAAAGCTTCGTAATATGAAGCCTGAAGAGTTCTCGCGTCGTGTGATATTGGCATAATGGAAGCATCTTATTCTATCGTCCAGAAAAATAATGAGTATCGTATTTTATTGACTTCTGTAAATATAGAAGTCTTACCTGAGCATATTCTTAAGGTTCTTAACAGTAGAAAAATAGATTACTCCTATACGACTCGATAATTACAAGAATGGTATGGGGTATAGCTTGTTTTTCCATTTTATAGCAAGAGACACACATAGTGACATTGTTGAAATGCTGAAAGAGGATATCAAAGAAGTAAGCGGCAAATAACATCTTGCCCTTACTATTATTATCGCCAAATAGCTGAAACGGTCGCGTAGCTTCTTGCAGTCCCCTATTTTTCTCCTCAAAAAAGGGTGATGAGAAAACAAACATAAGCATAAAGTGACGAAAAATGCACAAGAAATAGCTGTGTTCTAAGAAATTTTACGTACTTTTGCAAAAAATACAGCTCACAATGAACGTCGTTTGCTAAATTTTTCTTATCTTTGCATCGTGGCGGAAGGACCGTCGCAATAAAGTAGGAAGCGTATAGCTTTCATCTGTACCGAAAAGTCTGGTAAACTTCAAAGTAAAGCAGGTGATTGTGAACACGTTCCCTCCTTGGTAGGATTATTCCTTGTTGAGTCTTCATTGGCTCACATCCTGTATATCCTCCAAGGGTGTGGGCTGTTTCTTTTATCTCTTTACAGGTTTTACCAGAGCCTTCGGTAGGATAACTGCAAGGCTCGCACCTCTTTGCCTTAATAATAACAGTAAAACCTATGAAAGAACATAATAAATACTATCGACCAATTTGGACTTGTGGCAGATATAACGATAAGGCACAAGCAGCAATTTACTATAATTTGATTGCTGGGATGAGCTATTTCTTTGAGAGTTATTCTGCTAAGGTTATCGGGGAGATTCTTTCTGTGCCAAGAAATGGCGAGTTCAGTATTGAAGCTATAGCAGCCAAACTGAATATTGCAATGGAAAGCCTTGAACCTTTCTTTGTGCAATTAGAGCAGATGGGAATAGTGTCCTCTGTTTTTCCAACTGAAGAAATTATTGCTGACTACCGCAAACGCATAAGTGATTATAATTGCCAACAGCAACAGTCCGTAGAACGTACTACGCAAGAGAAATTGCCTTATGCTATCTCTAATGCTGAACAGCTATATACGGAAAAGGTTGGGGGCATAACGAGCGTAATGTTTGAACTGACCTATCGCTGTAGCGAGAAATGTATACATTGTTATAATGAGGGGGCAACGCGTAATGATGAAGAAATAAGTACGCGTGGAGATAGGGAGGAACTGACGTTTGATGATTACAAACGTATCATTGATGAACTTTATGAGCAAGGCTTGATCAAAGTATGCCTGACAGGTGGTGACCCATTCTCAAAATCCTTTGTATGGGAACTAATTGACTACCTATATAATAAAGGTATAGCATTTGATGTGTTTACCAATGGCCAAAGGATCGTTAACGATGTCGAAAGGCTTGCCAATTATTATCCTCGTTTAGTGGCTGTATCCATCTATAGTGGCATAGCAAAAGTACATGATTTCATCACTCGTATTCCTGAGTCGTGGAAAAAGTCCATGTCTGTCATACGTCAGTTGTCGGACTTGGCAGTTCCCATGAATCTGAAGTGTTGTGTCATGCGTCCAAATGTGAAGTCGTATTACATGGTGGCTGACATCGCCAAGCAATATGGTGCAGTTCCTCAGTTTGAAATCAGTTTGACTGATTCTATAGAGGGTGATAGGTGTGTAAGCAAATACCTCCGAATGACCCCAGAGCAACTAGAAATAGTTCTACGTGATGACAATGTCGCATTGTATGTTGGCAAAGAAGCACCTAACTATGGTGGACAGTCCAAACCAATGGATCAGAATCCTTGCGGAGCTGGTGATAATTCTTTCTGTATAACCCCAGAAGGGAATGTGATACCTTGTTGTGCTTTCCATACTCTATTTGGCAATTTGAGAGAGTATACCGTTTCTGAAGTTATCAACAATAACAAGGAACTTTCCTACTGGCGAGGACTAACTCTAAACGACTATGAAGAGTGTGGGCGGCATGATTATTGTGCATATTGCAATCTATGCCCAGGAAACAACTTCATAGAGCATGGTACTCCCCTGAAAGCTGCAGAAGTGAATTGTTCTTTAGCAAAAGTGCGATATGAGTTGGCTCAGAAGATGATGCAGGGTTATGACCCATTAAATGGTAAAACCGTTCGTGAGCGTTTGGCTGAATTGCGAGACTATACACCTTCTGAGATAAAAAGAGAAATGTCGCTTAACTACAGCGATACGAGATTAAAGGTAGGTGGGTAAGTGTGGTTCCCCAAGAAATATCACTATAACCTAAAACATTTACAACTATGAAAGTAGATTTGAATGTTAGCGCATCTTCTAAGGTTGTTGCTATGAGCGGTTGCTCAAAGAGTAACACAACCTATTGCGGTATCAATTATCGTCAGGGCTAAACTCCGTAATTAACGAGGATTGGGTAGGTTTATTCTGCCCATCCTCATTATTAACAATTAAAATGCAAAAACAATGTGTAATCAAAGAAGACCAGATCCAGACCCACCACAAAAAAGGAAACCCTTGCCTGATAGACCACCAATACCTCCAGGAAAGAAAATATTGACAGATTGAACGTGTATGAGACAGATTTGCGCTCACTCACTCTTCTTTCGTATTATTCAACGGTCAAATGACTGCGAAATAATGTTACCTTATCTACGCTTTATAGGCGGAGATAAGGAGACATTTTGCCCCAGTCCACTTCATGGTCGCAGCTATGTAGTTGGTAGAACAGACAACGGTCGATATGTTGTAAGTAAAGGTAACGGATTGTCATATACTCAGCATACTTACTTGCATACAGGAGAGTTTTATGATGGTACGTGGGGATTGCTTCTTCGTCAGGACGCTGAACGGGATTTTGTCATGGGACAGGAGATAGAAGCACTTGGCATCAAGACTAATCATATGGAATATGTATTGGAGTTAGATATGGAGATAAACCTACCTAATGGGCATAAGGTAAAACCCTGTTTGCTACAATATGATGTGGAATGTCCCTATCGAATCAGCGATGCAGCCTTTATGTCGCAAGAAGAAATACAGGCAGAAGTAGCAAAATGGGGCCAAATGAATGAGCGAGGCTATGGTAAGGCTCACATGATTGCAGCCTATGTATTGATTCGTAATCTCCGTATTCTCCACGATCACAATATATTACACAATGCTATAAGTGAGCAAAACTATACGTGGGCATTAGAACTACTTGATTTTGAACTAGCCTGTTCACCTTCTCATCCATATATAAGCGAGGATGATCAACGGCATGTGAAAGACTTGTTTCCACGCGAAATTTTGCAGACGTATGTAATCATCAACTATATCGCAGGTGTCCTTCGAGAAGATATTGACTTTGCCGAGGTTGATGCTCTCTTTGCCGAATACGGTTTTAATTTAAAACAATTTTTAGTATTATAAACATATTAAACAACATCATTATGGGAACAGAAGTAAATCCATTTGACATTTTTAAAGGTGGAATGAACGCAGGGCGCTCTGGTTATAGTAGAGGAAAAATGGAGGGTGAGAGATTAGGCGATTTCGGAAACAAGAATCCAAGATTAATAACTGCAATAGCAGGAATCTTTTTCTTTTTTTTAGGATTACTATCTCTGAAATCTGATACAGATTTCGAAGGAAAAGAATCTGCTCTCCCGCTCTTTTGGGGATTGTCTGCATTATCTTGGATAATATTTTATTGGGAAGGGCGCAAGAAAAGAAAACAATCCGAAGTGGAGGAAGAGGATTGACATCCGGACCAATACGACTTTGATTTGAAACCATATGTGGTATTATAAACAATTAAATGCAACGCGACAATGAGTAAAGATGTGGCATTGTTTCTGTTTTTAGGATTCTTAGCTTTAATAATAGGTAAGGATTTAGAAAACTATGGTTATTACGTGGCAGGCAGCTGGGGAATAGCGGCTTTCCTGTGGTTGAGAAACTATTGGTTGGAATATAGGAATCGGCGCAGGTGGGAGAAATGGCATAACAAAATGGAAAAGGAACAAGACGAATGGGTTGAAAATTTTAAGAAGGTACATGGAAGAGAACCAAATCTAGGGGAGAGCTTGGATAGAATTGGTGCTCCAACACTTGATGAACTCAAAGATGGAGGTTTTATAGAATGAATAACATAACCGTTTCTGTTACGTGCACTAACTGTGGCAGTACAGTAGTGCTTAATCTTAAACCAGAGACATTCGGCGGTTTCAGTGAATGCTGCTATGGTTGCTCTGGCATTGTTACAGGTCAGTATTCAGTAGATTTTAATGGTAGAGTAGCCATTCGTTATGTCAAAACCTATGGAGGGATGAAGAAAAGATAAGCTATTACCAGATAGAATATGAGCTGTGAGCTTGATAGGATAAAGGCATTTTGCAGCGAGCAAAATCTGGAGATGCCGAGATTTTGGATATTTCCGCCTGATGAATGCTATGTATTCTATGGTATTTCTATGCATCTGAATGGAAAAGACAGATGGGAGGAGTTTGATGCAAAGGTGTTCTTTGTATTGAAAGACTTGTCTGGAATGGAGAATCGAGATGCAGAGGAAAACCGTCTGCGTTGCATATTCGAAGAATTGGGAGAGCCCATCGTGCTGACCGCTAAAGTTGCTGAATCGCCCAATAGCCAACGACGTCTTTTCAAATGTGTTGGACTGACCAAAGTCCCTGTCACTTGGTCAGATTATTATCAAAATGACTATGAGGTGTATGTAAAAGGGGAGTTTGAAATGGGCGGCTTGGTAAATCTGATAGAACGAGTGGAATATATAGGTAAGGAGATAGTCTATAATGGCGAAGAAGCATAGTTTGAACTATAAGACGATGTTAGAGAAATCCATGCCTATCATGATGGACAGCGTGGATGTTGAAGATGGGGGTGAGGTAGAAAGAATGTGGCTTGCAGATATGGAGGATGACAAGTGGATTGAGGATTATGCGACTATCAAGCGCACTACATACGATATTGTGACTGAGGAAGATGGGGCTGTCTTCGCATTGATAGAGAACGGCAGAATGTTGGTCAAAGCCCCTAACGTAAAGCATTACCGAATACCAGAGAACGTTTATAGGTTAGCAGCCAATGCTTTCAAAGACTGTACTGAATTGATGGCGCTGGACGTGCCTTACAATGTTAGCGAATATGAGGTGGGAAAAGCGATAAAGCATGCTCCAAACATAATGAATATTCGCGTATGGAATTGGGCATATGACAATACGAGAAGCGAGGAATTGGAAAAAGAGATAGCCGAGGGAGAGACTAATGAATATGGCTTCGTGTATAGCCAAGACCACAAACGACTGTTGAAGGCAGCTACCGTAGAAACGTACTGGATTCCAGAAGGTGTTGAAAAGATAGACCGTTTAGCGTTTGTCGGATGTACCTTTGAAGAACTAAATGTACCTTACACTTGCAAATTAGATGAACTGTCGGAAGAAGAGTACCCCATATTTGGCAGCGACAGGGTGCAAGGCTGTGTATTGGTATGGGATAGGCCATATTCCCAAGAAAATGAAATAGAAGATTCTCTCTATGTTTGCAAAGGTGCAAAGATTACTGATGAAGATGGAGTAACCTATTCAGGTAGTCAGAAACGTCTTCTATGGAGCAAACAGACATTTGATAAAAAAGAGTATTATGTGCCAGATGGGGTGGAGACGATATGCTCACATGCTTTCGCACATTGTAAGAGTTTCCTTACGTTGATCATTCCGTCATCTGTCAAGGTTATTGGTGATTGTTTGTTTGGTCAGGAAGGAGGAAAAATTGTCATCCGAAAGATAGGGGATGCATAGGGTGCGGGTGAGTGACATACTGATGTCTGATGGAAGATAGAAGAAGTAAGAGTGATGAAGTCTGGCGAAAAAAAGTTGCTCTGAGCATGTAACATTTTCGTTTTTTCTATACTATATAGTAGGAGCAATTCAAAAACATTTGGTTGTTTCTATAAAATATAGTATTTTTGCAACGTAAAAAAAAGAAAACAGAAGATGGCAAAGGATTTAACGACATCAGCAATCAGCCGACAGAACATTTTGAACAACCCAGTAGCCCTGCCTCGGATACAAGAAGCATTGGATGTGAAACCGCTTGAGTTTGAGGGGCGATATGTGCTGACAAAACAAATGGTGGCAGATTATTATGAGGTGGATATACGTACCGTCTCAAGATACATAGAAAACCATCAAGAGGAATTAGAACATAATGGTTACTTTATTTGCAAGGGTAATAGCCTGAAAGAGTTCAAGTCGCGATATGTTCAGGACATTGATGTCCCAAACAAAACTCCTCAGATTGGTCTTTTCGACTTTCGTTCATTCCTAAATATTGGTATGCTTCTAACTGAAAGTGAAAAGGCCAAATGGGTTCGCTCGAGAATATTGGATATTGTTATTGCTACAATCAATGAGAAAACAGGTGGTGGTACAAAGTTTATTAACCGTAGGGACAGGAACTATTTGGTATCTGCTGTGTCGGAGGAAAACTACCATCAGAAACTGACGGATGCCATTAGGGACTATGTGGATGGGCACAAGACCTACAAGTACTCCACTATCATGGATATGATTTACAAGGCTGTGTTCTGCGAGAAGGCCAAGGAATACAAGCAGTTACTTGACTTGAGCCAGAAGGACAATCTGCGCCGTACGTTATATGCTGAGGTGTTGGTATCTGTCTCTGCCTTTGAGAACCATGTGGCAGAAACCATCAAGGCAAAAGCCAAGGAGATGGGCGTTGTTACCGTTACGGAAGTTGGTGAGGCTATCAAGGAATTGTCTGCTATGCCATTCGTAAAGCCCATTTTAGAAGATGCCAGAACGAAGATGGCATCACGTGACTTTGCTCTTCGTGACGTGTATCACAACAACATTGCGGAATACCTGAAGGCTGTATCGCCAGAAGAATACGAGAAGTTCATCGGTAGTCAGTCGATTGACTTCGACCATCTGTTGGATGAGAACAAGGCTGTACTCGATCGTCTAAAGCAATAGGAGAAGCTGCTATGATTACGTTATCATACATTGACTACGACGAGGCCCTCGCTATCTACTACAAGACGGTAGAAAAAAGCGGTGGTGGTATGGCAGGTGTACGCGATGAGGGTGGCATCAGGTCAACACTGGATTTCGTGCAGGACGATCGCTATTATCCTGAAATTGCAGACAAGGCAGCCTACCTGATGTACAGTTTGTGTAAGGGCCATTTTTTTGCTGATTGCAACAAGCGTATCTCAATCACGTTGACTGCTAATTTCTTTCTGAAGAATGGGTATATGTACCTTCTCAAAAACTTCATGGAAGAGATGGAGGCCATCGGCTATCATGTGGCAGCAGGGCATATAGACCGCGATTTGCTGACCGAGGTAATGAGGTGTATAGTCAATGATGAAGACTACAGCGAGTCTATCAAACTGGAATTGATGGAGGCGATGAGTCAGGGAATCGGTTTCGAGGAGGACGAAGCATATGATGGCATAGGGACGGGTGAGTGACATCATTTAGGCATGACGTTAGGTCTATATTACCTCTATGTTACCTCTCAAAACAAGACCTAACATCGCAGAAAGCCTCTGTATAAAGGTGTTTTCGGTGGCGATGTTAGGTCTTGACTTTTTTTGCGTGTCCGATGATTATTTCTCCATCAGCTGGAGCAGCTCGGCACGATAGCCGTGGGGATCGAAGCTGAGGCCCTGCTTAACAAGGCGCTTCGCCATCTCGATGGTGGCATCGCCCTTGTAGGGAGAGTTGCGGAGAATCATGCCGTAGGCGGCTACGCCGGCTGCGAAGTAGAAGTCGTCGGGACGTCCGTATTTGTTGAGGGGCTTGTCGGCTGAGAGCTTCACCTGCAGGGGGATGCTGGCGCCATCGAGCGTCTTCTTGTAGCGGAAATCGAAGGTGACGAGGTCAGGGTAGGCGGAGGGGTTGAAATCAGCAGCGTTATAGAAGTCCTCATTCAGCACGATCTCGTAGAGGGCGGTGATGGTCTGTCCGGCGCCAATCTCGCCTGCATCCTTCTTGTCGTTCTCGAAGTCGTCGTTGCTCATCACGCGATTTTCGTAGCCGATGAGACGGTATTCGCTGACGAGGTCGGGATTAAAGCTGACCTGACACTTGGCGTCGTTGGCCACGCTGACGAACTGGCTGCGCTCGTGCACGAAGACTTTCATCATCTCGTTCTCGCAGTCGATGTAGTGGTAGGTGCCGTTGCCGGCATTGCTGACCTTCTCCATCATGGCGTCGTTGAGGTTGCCCATGCCGAAGCCCAGACAGGTCATATAGATGCCTTGGCGGGCATAGCTCTCGACCATCTCCACGAGTGCGTCGGTGCTGGTGACGCCCACGTTGAAGTCGCCGTCGGTGCCCATGATGACACGGTTGTTGCACTTGGGGTCGTAGTTGGCCAGCGCCTCCTCGTAGGCCATCTTCAGGGCCTTGCCGCCAGCGGTGCATCCGTCGGCCGTGAGTTTGCTGATAGCTTTCTTGATCTTGTCAGCCTCGCGGACGGGCGTCGACTCGAGCAGTTTTTTCACCTCGCCTGAGTAGGTGATGAGCGAGATGCGGTCGTCGGGGTTGAGCTGATAGAGCAGCTCCGTCAGTCCTTTCTTCAGCAGCCCGATCTTGTCGTTGCTGTCCATCGAGCCCGACACGTCGACGAGGAACACGAAGTTGGCCCGCGGCATCTCATCAGCCGTCAGCTCCTTGCCCTTGATGCCCAGCTGTAGCAGCTTGTGGCCTGCGTTCCAGGGACAATCGCCCACCTCGGCGCTGATGGCCACATGGTCATTGCCTGTAGGAGCGGCGTAGTTGAAGGTGAAATAGTTGAGGAACTCCTCTATACGGACGCTGGAGGGATTGACGTTATAGTTGTCGGTCAGGTAGCGGCGCATGATAGCATACGAGGCACCGTCGGCATCGACAGAGAAGGTGGAGACGGGCTCGTCGGCGGTCTTGACGAAGGGATTGTCTTTGAAGTCGTCGAACTTGTCGCCTTTTTCTTCCGGCATCTCGCCCGTCATTCCATCAACCGAATAGGCTGCGTAGTTCATGTCGTAATAGCCGTCGTAGGCACCATCACCGTCGGTTGTGGAACATCCCATAGCCAGCAGGCTTGCAGCTGCCAGGCCTAAACGCAAATAATTCTTTTTCATGGTTTCTGTTGTTGTTTTGATGATTGATGTTTCTGCCAAGGAAACGGCGCAGGTGGGGAAATCCTGCACTTGAAGGACTTAAAAAACGTTAATGAAGAAAAAGTTGGCCTCGAAGTGCAAGATTTTGCATTTTCTCCGTTATATTATTGAACGAAGGCTGCGAGTAAGCGAGAGCAATAACAAGCTTGCTTGATTATTGCCGAGCGGGAGCAGGCTCGACCGAAGGTCAAAACGAAGACGAAAACGAAAAAGTATGAAAGCGAAAATGAAAACGGCCCTGATGGTCTTGGGCATGTTGTCAGGATGCCTCCTGACGGCCTGTAGCGTTGACGACGCTGACAGCTACGATGCCCATAATGGTTATATATCCGCTGACTATCCATTCGGCGCTGTCTATGACGGCGAATGGACGGTAGACAAGGTGGTGATGGACACGGCCCGCCTGGAGGTGACCAATGTGCTGAAGCTGAGATTGCCGGAACAGTATCTGGGCATCTCCTGCTTTGAGAGAGAATCCGCGTCAAGTTTAGTCCATACTTTTGAGTACTATGGGCAGCCTTCTGTCATCCGTTTCAAGGACCAGGGCTATACGGACTATGCATCATTCAACTCCTTGTCGTCGACGGAGAAAAACTATGACGGGACCCTGCTCTTCACTCAGGCATCGTTCGTCGTCGCCGTCGATGGTGTGGACCATCGTGTTGACGTGCTCTCCAACGAGCCGGGCAATGCCGTCTACAGAAACGACAACGGGCAATGGACAATAGGATTCACCGTCACCGCCTACAACGTCACGAATCTGGAGACCCATGAGGAGCAGGTGCGTGCTCCCCATAAACCCATTCCGCTCTATTACAGCACGAAGAATCGGATAAGATAACAGGAACGTGGAGACGGAGCGACAACTGCTGGAGGCGATTCGCGGCGGCGAGAAGGCGGCATTGCGCCGGCTTTACGACCGCTATTCAGGCTATGCCATGGCCGTCGGGCTGAGGTATATACCTGAACGTGACGAGGTGCGCGACGTCCTGCAGGACAGCTTTGTCAAGATTCTCACCTCCATCCGGCAGTTCAACTATCAGGGCGAGGGCTCGCTGAAGTCGTGGGTGAGCAGAATTGTGAGCAACCGCAGCATCGACTACCTGCGTGAGCATCAGCGCTTCATGCTGGTCGATAACATGCCGGAGGAGCCCGACGAACCTGAAGAGCCCGATGTGGGAAGGGTGCCGCCCGACGTGCTGATGGAGATGATAGGACGGCTGCCGGCCAACTATCGAACGGTGCTCAACCTCTTCGTCTACGAACAGCGGTCACACCGCGAGATAGCCCAAGTGCTGGGCGTCAGGGAAAGCACCTCCTCCTCGCTGTTTTTCAGGGCCAGAAAGATGCTGGCCAAGATGATAAAAGAATACCTTAACAAACAAGCTATATGAAACGGGATCAATGGACACAACAACTGCATGACAAGCTGGCGGAGTACGAGACGGCTGCGCCAGATGACTTGTGGGCAGACATCGAGGCGGCCCTTGATCAGCAGTCTGGATCAGCGCAGGAGCCTGTATCAGCCCAGGAACCGAAGCCCGTACGGTCACGTTTCGTAGCGATGCGGCGATGGGCCGTGGCGGCTTCCATAGCGATGCTGCTATTGGGTGGAGGATACCTGTGGTGGACGACCTCAGAGCAGTCTCAGCAGTCGGCCCAGTCACTCTCGGCCTCTCAAGGGGAAGACCTCCTAGCGCAGCCACTCCCTGGCGCTCAAGGGGAGGGGGCAGGGGTGGGGTCTGATACATATTCAGACCGCGCGCCAGAAAATTTGTCGGAGGAAAGAATGCCGACGATACCGACAAGACAGACAAGCCAGACAAGCCAGACGATAGAGACAATACAGACCCCACCCCTAACCCCTCCCCTTGAGGGGCGGGGAGTGGCTGCGCTAGAGAAGCCGCAGCAGCAGACCATTGAGGAGCCGCAGCAGATTGCAGAGAATCCGCAGATTCTGCCTACGGAGGAGCCTCAACGGCAGATTGCAGAGAATCCGCAGACTCAGACCACAGAGAATCCTCAGCGGCAGATTATGGATTTGCCACAATGGGAGGCCTCAGAGGATTATATATCGAGACCTCAGCGGCAGATGAGCCTGGGCCTCTATGCAATGAACGGCTTTGACAATCAGAATAGCAGCAATGGTGTGTTGATGGCCGATGCCTTGGCCAAGCAGTATATGGACACCTATGCGAACAGCTATGGTGCGGCATCCCGCAGCAGCGAGCCCATCTATCTGACTGGCTATGAGGAGCGCCAGCATCACCATCGTCCCATTACCTACGGCCTGACGGTGGACTATCCGCTCTCCGACAGGCTCTCGCTGAATACTGGCGTGGTCTATACGAAGCTGCAGTCGGACTTCACTCAGGTGATGCGCAGCCAGCAGATTCAGCAGGAACAGACACTCCACTATGTCGGCATCCCGCTTGGCCTGAGCTATAAGCTGTGGTCGTATAGGAATGTCAGGACCTATCTGTCAGGAGGCATGAAGGCCGACTGGAATGTGGCTACTCATTTAGAGACGGAGGGCGTCAGTCAGGATTTGCCCAAAGACCGCATGCAATGGTCGTTCAATGTCAGCATGGGTGTGCAGTATGACATCCTACCTCAGTTGGGATGCTATGTGGAGCCCAGCCTGAACTGGTATCCTGACAACGGCAGCAAGCTGCAGAACTATTTCAAGGACAAGCCTCTGAACTTAGGCCTGCAGATAGGATTGAGGCTGAATCTGAAATGACGGGAAAGCCATCTTGAGGCAGTTGGGGCAAAAATAATGAGAAAATAATTTTGTGCATCGGCGGATTTTTCGTAATTTTGCCAACTGGAAATAACCCTAATATGTAAAAACAACTATGGCAAAGAAAGAAAAAGCACCAACCGAACAGCTCACCCCGCAACAGGAGAAGATGAAAGCCCTGCAGGCCGCATTGTCGAAGATTGAGAAGGACTTCGGCCAGGGTAGCATCATGCGCATGGGCGACGAACAGATAATACCGGTAGAAGTCATCCCGACGGGCTCCATTGGCCTGAATGCCGCACTCGGCGTAGGTGGCTATCCCAAGGGACGCATCATCGAGATCTATGGCCCGGAGTCGAGTGGTAAGACCACGCTGGCCATCCACGCCATCGCCGAGTGCCAGAAGATGGGGGGCGTGGCCGCCTTTATCGATGCCGAGCATGCCTTCGACCGTTTCTATGCTCAGAATCTGGGTGTCGACATCGACAATCTCTATATCTCGCAGCCCGACAATGGCGAGCAGGCTTTGGAGATTGCCGACCAGCTCATCCGCTCGGCAGCCATCGACATCATCGTCATCGACTCGGTGGCAGCCCTCACGCCGAAGAAGGAGATTGAAGGCGATATGGGCGACTCTGTCGTGGGCTTGCAGGCCCGACTGATGAGCCAGGCTCTGCGCAAGGTGACCTCCACCATTGCCAAGACCAACACCACCTGTATCTTCATCAACCAGTTGAGAGAGAAGATCGGCGTGATGTTCGGCAGCCCTGAGACCACCACCGGCGGCAACGCCCTGAAATTCTATGCATCAGTACGCCTCGACATCCGCAAGATCTCGACGCTGAAGGACGGCGATCAGCCCATTGGCAGCATGGTCCGTGTGAAGGTGGTAAAGAACAAGGTGGCTCCTCCCTTCCGCAAGGCTGAATTCGAGATCGGCTACGGCGATGGTATCTCGAGGATAGGTGAGCTTCTCGACCTCGGCGTGGAGTATGATATCATCTCCAAGAAGGGCGCATGGTTCAGCTATGAAGGTACGAAGCTGGGTCAGGGCCGCGATGCTACCAAGCAGACGTTGAAGGATAATCCTGAGCTGTGCGAGAAGCTGGAGGCCAAGATCATGGAAGCCCTTAGCAGCAACAAACAGCCCGTCAACAAAGAAAAAGAGAAAGAAGAAGAGCCGACTACAGATAACGAATAACGGTTCTTTTAGTCGGCTGTCGCCTTTGTAAAAGCGGCAAAGCCGAGCGGTCAGGTAAATAGTCTGAATCCGTAGATCAGGATGATATAGCGGAAGAGCTTGCCCAGCGTGATGCTGATAAACGTGATGACTGGGTTGGCTCGCATGAGGCCCAAGAGTATAGTGATAGCACTGCCCAGCAGGGGAACGAAGGCGAAGAAACCCATCCAGGCGCCGTGTCCCCGCATGAAACGGCGAGCTTTCTCCATACTCTCGGGCTTTACATGTAGGTATTTCTCAAACCATTCCGTCTTGCCCATTCGTCCGATGCAGTAATTCACTACCGAGCCCAGCACGTTGCCGCTGGTGCCGTAGATCATCAGCACCCAGGGGTCGAGGCCTGCCGCCATCAGTCCCACCATCACGGCCTCGCTGCTGAAGGGGAAGAAGCTGCCTGCCAGGAATGCAGCCAGGAACATTCCCCAATAGCCGTAGCTTGTCAGAAGCTCGATGAATCCGTCAAACATTTCCAATCAGGTTGAAGACTGTGAGGGCGATGGCAAGGGCGAGCGCCACGAAGAAGAGGATATTGCTGAGACGTGAGCTGGTGAACGTCAGCACATGGGCAATCAGCGGACAGGCGCAGAGTGTCAACAGTCGCATCAGCACGTCGAAGTGCTGCGGCTGCACCAGGATGAGGAACACGGTAAAGGCCGTCATCGCGGTGAAGAAGCCGTAGAGCAGGCGGATGCGTATCTTGTCCTCGAAGCTGTACTGCCAGAAATGGGTGATGCCGACAGCACCCAGGATGAGCGTCAGCGCCAGTACGAGGATGCTGCCCAGCAAGTAGGGCGTGGTAGGGAGCGAGGGACGTGAGATGTCGGCCAGCAGCGCGAAATGGTCTGCCAAAGGCGACAGGTCGGCTGTCCAGTCGGCCGTGAGGTTAAACGGCAGCAACAGCCAAACAAGCGCAAACCAGTAGGGTGTGGCAAGGCCCAGCATCGACGCAAGCCACGTACGCCAGTTGATTGACTGCAGCTGCGTGGCCATCAGTATCCATAGCACAGGCACATACCACAGCATCTGTACGAAGGCAAGGCTGCCCAGGCCGACGGCGGCGAAGGCGTAGAAAATACGTCCTGCGCTGTGGCTTGTCTGATAAGTCGTGAAGAGCAGCAGGAACGACACCACCATACATAGCTGCGCGATGCCACCCGTCATCTGCGGCAGGAGGAAGCTGGAGGCACACGACAGCACGATGAACGTGCTCGACACCATGCGGCTCCTCACTCGCAACAGCGCATTCTGGTTGGTCAGCTCCACCAACACATAGACGGTGGCCACAAAGCAAGCCAGCTGGGGCCATAGCTGATGTTGAACCAAACCCGCCAACAGCCATACCACCACGCTGAACAGCGCCGCCACAGGCAGCGTCAGTCCGCTTTCAGCTATGATGTTCTGCGGCCTCTTCATCAAGATGCTTTAACTGAACACAAAGGCACGAAGATTTTAAAGGTCAAAGCCGATGTCGCGACGGAAATAGTGGTCGGTGAACTGTATCTTCTCAGCCTCGGTGAACGACTTGCGCAGGGCCTCCTCCTTGTTCTTACCGTAGCTGCTGACGGCGATGACACGGCCGCCATTGGTCACCACCTCGCCATCCTTCAAGGCCGTGCCGGCATGGAAGACAATGGAGTCAGATGTGAGAGGTGAGAGGTGTGAGGTGAGAGGGGTACCGCTGATGGGATAGCCCTTCTTGTAGGCCTGCGGATAGCCGCCCGAGACGAGCATCACGCAGACGGCGGAACGCTCATCGAACTCAATGCTGCGCTGGTCGAGGTTGCCCTCTGCCACGCCTTCCATCAGGTCCACCAGGTCGCTCTTCAGACGCAGCATCACCGTCTCCGTCTCAGGGTCGCCCATGCGGCAGTTGTATTCAATGACGTAGGGCTCAGGCTCGCCGGTCGGTGTGTTGACGCGGTTGATGAGGCCGAAGAAGATGAATCCCTTGTAGTCGATACCCTCTTCCCTCAGACCCTCGACGGTAGGACGGATGATGCGGTCTTCCACCTTCTGCATCCACTCCTTCGTGGCGAAGGGCACAGGGCTGACGCTGCCCATGCCGCCGGTGTTCAGGCCTTTGTCGCCTTCGCCGATACGCTTATAGTCCTTGGCCTCGGGCAGGATCTTATAGTGCTCGCCGTCGGTCAGTACGAAGACGCTGCACTCGATGCCGCTCATGAATTCCTCGATGACAACACGTGCAGAGGCATTGCCAAACATGCCTCCCAGCATCTCCTTCAGTTCCTTCTTCGCCTCTTCCAGCGTCGGCAGGATGAGTACACCCTTACCAGCACAGAGGCCGTCGGCCTTCAGCACGTAGGGCGGCTGCAGCGTTTCCAGGAAGGCCAAACCTTCCTGCACCGTCTCGCCGTTGAAGGTCTGATAGCGGGCCGTAGGAATGTTGTGGCGCTGCATGAAGCCCTTGGCAAAGTCCTTCGAGCCCTCCAGCACGGCACCTGCCTTCGACGGGCCGATTACGGGCACATTGCTGGTTCGCGGGTCGGCCTTCAGCTCGTCGTAGATACCCTTCACCAGCGGGTCTTCGGGGCCTACCACCACCATATTGATATTGTTGTCGACAACAAACTGTTTGATGGCCTCGAAGTCGTCAGCCTTCATGTTGACGTTCTCGCCAACCTGCCCCGTACCACCGTTGCCGGGTGCGATAAACAGTTTGTCACACTTCTCGCTCTGCGCGATTTTCCATGCCAGTGCGTGCTCGCGGCCGCCGCTGCCTAAGAGTAGAATCTTCATCGTGTTTGTTCTTTAGTCAATTTGGCTGCAAAATTACGAAAAGTCGAGAGCAAAACAAAGAAACTCGTTTCTTTTTTTTGCCGAGACGGAGTAATTTCGCCGTCAAAGACGGCAAAATTACGAAAAACGAAGGAAGTGCAAAAAGGAAAACTGTTTTTCTTTTGCATTTACGTCAATCTGTTCTAAAGCACTCTCCCAAAACGGGAGGGTGCCACAACGGTGAACGAAACGTTCACCCAGCTATCCAGTTAATAAAGAGAATACTGTTTCCCACTATTAACAACCTCTAACTCTGCCCCATTTCTTTTGCATAACGCCTTATACTTTTGGAGTTTTAGATTTATCTTGGGTATATGTGATGTAACGACAATCGCTGTTTTCTTACGAACAACACCCACATTAACATTTCGAATAGTTGATAGCAGTTGCTCGTAAGCAGAATCCACATCAATGCCTTTCAACTCAATATAAAAAGCATCAATTGTTTCTTTGCCTATTTCCAAGTAGTCGCATTTTCGCTCCGAGGTTTCAGTAACAGCATACAGATCTCCATCAACCTTCACTTCGTGATACAGTTTCCTGTCAGGGTTGAGCAACGTTATCTTGCTTTTCTTCTCTTTCAAAACAATAAGAGCATCGCGTCTTTCACGAATAATACTTTTGGGTATATCTCTCATAGTTGCAGCAATTGATTGAACACACCTGAGATATTGTCCGAAGCAGTATCAAGCTCAGACGGAGAAATCAGTCGCAGTTCGTCATCCTTTATAGTATGAACCGTTCCATCGGCAATAGCAAATGCTGCCACTTCGTCATAGCTGATAGCACGATTACCGCCGATAATACGCTCCACATCTAAGCGTTTCTCAGGCGATTCTTCAATAATGTCACCTGCCTGTATGAGATTATTGAATGCCGACATGATATATGGGCTATGGGTAGCGATAAACAACGAATGTTTCCTCTCACCATTCACTATCTCTGCCAACCAGTTCACTAAGTCATGCTGGGTCTCAGGGAATAGGTTCTCTTCGGGTTCCTCCAAGAATATTTCGCTATGATTGTAATTTGTAAAATTGTCAATTATGCTATTTATATCTTTGGAAGCTAAGGCTATCCTATTTCCATCATTATAAACATAATCTCTCGAAGGATGTTTTTCTTTTAATTGATGGAGAAGATTTATGGTAATATCTTGGTCCTTAACGCTCTTCATGTCAATTTTGAAAATACCATCTGTGATAAAATGAGCAAATACATATAAAGGGACAAGCGATTGCAAACCACTCGAAGCATTTTGCATGCTCAGTTCTTTTCCATCCTCTAATACTATCTTGTCGGTACCTATATTTTTATCGTATTCATAACCTACACGGGTATTTAAGATTGGAATTCTTTCTTCTTTACCCATATAGTTTCTGGCATTCTGCCATTCTTTCATAAAATAGCGAATGTTATTATTGGGGAAGTCTATTTCATACCAATTCGGAACAACAGAAAGAATATTTCTTTCAGCTACGATATACGCTATTTTATTGCGCTTATAATCCCATCGACCATCATCCTTCCAATCAAATTTCGGTTCATTCTCTTTAAAAGAAAAAGAAAACTTCATGCTGTCCGTTTCATAGGCAAAAAAAGAATTTTCACTTATATAGCCCTGCAAATTGTGAAATGCAATCAAATAAGCATCAATAGCCTCTCTATTAAGGAATCTTTTTTCGTCTTGGTTCAATTCGATAGACTTCTCAACCCAAGCACAAAAACTTGCTGTCTTCAGGATACAACTCTTACCTGTACTCTGAGGACCAATAATCAGATTTATTCTACTTAAAACGATATCCACTTCTTTTAGCGGACCAATGTTTTTAATTATTAAATGTCTCATCACTTCTTGTTATTTGATGCAAAGATACGAATAAGCGAGCAAAGGGCAAAAGAAATTAGTATTTTTCTTTTTCTCTTTCGAGCGAAAGTATTACTTAATTCCTGTGTATTATGAGCTTGTAGCCGTCAATAGTCACTTTCCCCAATTTCTCAATAGCTGATTGTCCTAAAAGCAAAGGCGCATTTTGCTGATCAGTAATCATGGCCTTTACATTATACAGGTGTAGGCCCCCTATTTCCACATCACGAATAATGGCCACTAAGACCTCTGATACCCTACCATCAGCTACATGACTATTGGCTACCCCTTCAATATCATTCTCACTAAGCAGCCCTCTGTCAACTAATTGTTTTGCAAAACTCGACGACAAACTAATCATTCCAGCACCCGTGTCAAAAATGAAATCAGCAGCAAAACCATTTATTTTGCAAGGAACATAATAGACATAATTCTGTTTTTTCATAATTAAAACTGTGGAACCATCGGGATTAGAAGTCGATGAATGATGGTTTTCTAAATCAATAGTTTCTTTTAATATCTTCAACGTTTCTACTGCTTCCGCATCTCCGCTATCCACTGCTTTTTGCATCCAAAACAGAGCCAAGGCATTATCTTTTGGGGTACCTATTGCATAATAATAGCAAAATGATAATGAACGTTGTGCAAGAGTCACCCCTCTTTCAGCTGACTTTTTATATAGTTCAAAGGCTTTCTTGTCATCTTTGGGTACTCCATTTCCCATTTCATACATAAAACCTAAACTAGCCATAGCATTTGCATCGTCGTTTTCAATAGCTTTTTTATACCATTCAATGGCTTTCTGAGCATTTATGGTAACACCTACACCATGATCATAACAATCGCCTAAAAAGTAATAAGATTCAATGTGTCCATGTTCTGCACTCCTCTTAAACCATATAAATGCTTTTGAATCATTTTTCCCAAAACCTTCTCCAATACTATAGCACAGACCCAAGAAATACATTGCATCATTATTGCCTTTCTCGGCTGCTATTGTCAACCATTTTTCAGCAGAGGTGTAATTCTTTGTCAAACCATCGCCATAATAATATTTTTTTCCCAATAAATACGCAGCTTCGTCATATCCTTGTTCAGCAGATTTTATATACCACTTAACCGATTCCGTTATATTCTGAGCTATTCCTACACCATTGTCATACATGATTCCAACATTATATTGCGCAGTTGCATGTCCATTAACAGCCGCCTTGTAATACCAATTAAACGCTTCTGCTTTGTTTTGGGCTACACCTTCACCAGTATCATACATAGTCCCCAAATTGAATTGAGCTCGAGCATTTCCATTTTCTGCTGCTTTAAAATACCAATTATAGGCTTCTCTTATGTTTTGAGCTATACCCTCACCGTTTTCATACATATATCCCAAATTGCATTGAGCAATAGCGTATCCTTGTTCGGCAGCTTTTCTATACCACTTTACTGCCTCTGTTTTGTTTTGAGCAACGCCTTCGCCTGTTTCATACATATATCCTAAATTGCATTGAGCGATATCGCATCCTTGTTCGGCAGCTTTTCTATACCACTTAACTGCTTCTACTTTGTTTTGCACAACGCCTTCACCTTTTTCATACATATATCCCACATGGTTTTGGGCTTCTGCATTATCTTGATCTGCTGATTTCTTAAACCAATAGAAAGCCTTTGATAAATCTTTTTCAACCCCATTCCCATTATAATAACAAAGTGCCAAATTATATTGTGCCAGTTCTTCGTTTTTCTCTGCCGCTTTCGTATACCATTTTACAGCTTCTACATAGTTTTTAGTTATTCCGAGTCCATCTTCATACATGATACCCATACATGTTTCCGCCAAGTAGTTTCCTTGATTAGCAGATAATCTGAACCATTTTAAAGCTTCTTGATCGTTTTGTTCAACGCCCTCACCGTAATAATACATTCTCCCTACCATGTATTGTGCATAAGAATTCCCCTTTATAGCCTCTTGTAATGAATAATCAAAGGCTTCCTTGAAGTTTTTATTGTCATATAGTTGAACTATTTCATCTCCTATTGGAGATTTATCTCGCTGGGCATTTACACTCATCGCACATAATAATGCGAAAAAAATCAACAGTCTTTTCATAATTGTGTTTTTGATTATTTGCGTTGCTTAGTTAAATATGAGAACGCCTTATTGGCTTAACAAGTCCATGTGTTTTAATTTCCTCCTTTATTAGATTTCCATACCAGACATCTGCTTGGGGAGCAATCCAGAACTCATCAATTAATGTATCAAGAGATACACTGAATTTTAGGCCACTTGGCGTATTGTTATCATCTAACCTCATTTTATAATTATAATAAACCAATCTTAATTCTTGCTCCTGTTGAAAATACTTTCGTTTACAAAAATAGCGAGCCAAATCATTTGCACTTCCATTAGCTTTAATGAATGTTCCTTTGTTTGAATAATCAATATAGTGTACATCGGAAATGTATATCTCACGTTCATCAGTAGGATCAAGAGAATCTTTCAGATTACCTATGGTTGATTTTATTGCAATACCTTTATCTAATGACGAGTAGGTACTCCACATTAAATATAGATCCACATCTGACATTACCCAGCAATTAATAAAAGCACATCCGTAAGGATCATTTTCAATAATGTCTGAGATTCCCGGAACAGCTTCGTCGTACATCGCCAAATCTGGAACGGAACGCTTTCCCTCCTGTAAATCAAAAAATGTATCTTGTCTCGCAAAATACAATTGTCTGTCATTAAGCAAAGACAAAAATTTGTCTAATGACATATACCGCCAAATTGTCCTACCATTATTAGGAGTTATTATCCATCTATGTCTTTTATACATCAACAAATATTTGGTATTTTGTTATTGATATGTCATTGCTCTTAGCGTTTTTTGAGTAACTTGCTGCAAAAATACAAAAAGATTTTGAAACCCCAACATATTTGCACGAAAAAACATACATTATTGAATAAAAGAACGCTAAAGGGTATCGCGTTTTGCGACACCCTTTGCTATTGTCCTCTTATTAATGCCGAGACCTGACCCGACAATTCATCGGGTCTGCTGCACATTCATATGCTGAAGACAAAAGGACGCCCTGATTCGGGGCCCCCTTGAAATGTTGAAAAAGATGATACCCTGATTCAGGGAGTCATAGGCCAAGGGGTGAACGAAATGGTCACCCCTTTGTTTGGAGTGTGTGGGGATGACTGTATGAAACGTACACTCATGCTGACCCGACAAATCGCCGACTCAGATCAGACAACACCTTTGAATGGTGACGCTGGTGACGGTGACGCGAGTGACGTTAAGGTCAAAAAAAAACCGCAAAAATAAATATATTATTTTATAATATATTATTTTTGAATCTTACTTAAGTTAAATTATGCCTTAACGTCACCATGCCACTTACGTCATCTTCAATCCCTTGCCACCACTTTTTACTGCTAATTTGAGGCCTTAACGTCACTCGCGTCACCGTCACCAACGTCACCAAACTACCGTAAAATTCACTAATTATCTGATAATGAACGAAATAAAAAAATATGAACGAGAGGGAAATTTTTCCCTGACGCAGATTAGGGGATGAATTCTCGGGAGAATTTGAGGATAAACAGGCTCTTCAGGATAATTAGGAGGCTCCGCAGCAAAAAAAGGAGGCTCCACAGGAAATTTTGGAGGCTCCGCAGCAGATTTTGGAGGCTCCTGAGACTCAGGGAAAGCGAACGTGAGCTGAAATTTCAGCTCACGCAAATCAGGAAAGCGCAACAAGACAAGTCGAGAAAATACACGTTTTTATGGCTAATTCTTTTGGTATTGGAAAAAATTAAGTATCTTTGCAGCCAGTGAAACAACTTAATGATCTGTATAACCTATGAAAAAATTTTTGATAGCAGGAATGATACTGACAATGATGGCCTGTGACCCCAAGAAAGACGACCCCTACAGGTTCGACGAGATGACCTATTCGCCCACGGAGACGGTGTTCAAGGTGTTTGCACCCGATAACGCCCAATGCCTCGTCGTGGTGGATGGCGACAGCATCAAGATGGAGCACAAGCCAACGGTCGACGACACGCTGATGACGGAGGGCTGCATCTACAAGGCCGTGGTGCAGGGTGACCTGAAGGGCAAGACGTATGAGTTTGTGGTGAATGGCGTGGCCTCGCCGGGTGTTTTTGCCAAGGCCGTGACGGTAAACGGACAAAAGGGCGTGGTGGTGGATCTGCGCGATACTGACCCTGAGGGCTGGGCCAATGACCGCGGACCGCATCCTGAGCGCTATGCCGACTGGTGTGTCTACGAGCTGCACCACCGCGACTTCTCCATCGCCCGCAGCGATGCACAGCATCCTGGCAAGTTCCTCGCCCTGACTGAGCCGTGGGCCATCGAGCACCTGAAGGAGCTGGGCATCAACGCCATTCATATCCTGCCCAGCTATGACTATGGCTCCGTGGACGAGACGAAGCCCGACGTGCCGCAGTATAACTGGGGCTACGACCCTGTGAACTACAATGTGCCCGAGGGCTCCTACTCGACCGACGCCAGCGACCCGCTCTGCCGCATCCGCGAGTTCAAGCAGATGGTGCAGGCCCTGCACAAGGCCGGCATCTGCGTCGTCCTCGACGTGGTGTACAACCATACCTACGACATCGACCACTCGAATTTCCAAAGAACGTATCCGGACTACTATTACAGGGTGGGGAGCAACGGCTCTGGCTGCGGCAACGAGACGGCCAGCGAGAAGCTGATGATGCGTCGCTTCATGGTGGAGAGCGTGAAATACTGGATCAACGAGTATCACATCGACGGCTTCCGCTTCGACCTGATGGGCTGTCACGACATTGAGACGATGAACGCCATCCGTCAGGCCGTGGACGAAATCGACCCCACCATCTTTATCTATGGCGAGGGCTGGAGTGCCGGTCAATGTGCGCTGCCCAACGAGCAGCTGGCCATGAAGGCCAGCATTGCTCAGGTGCCCCGTGTAGCCGCCTTCAGCGATGAGATTCGCGATGCCTTGCGCGGTCCCTTCAGCGATGACACGAAGGGAGCTTTTCTGGCTGGTATCCCTGGCGAGGAGGAGAGCCTGAAGGCTGGCATCACAGGCATGGTGGAGCATCCGCAGGTGGACTATACGAAGGTGAACTACAGCGACGAGCCTTGGGCCGCAGAGCCCACGCAGATGATGAGCTATGTGAGCTGTCACGACGATATGTGCCTGGTTGACAGGCTAAAAGCATCGGCCCTCACTAGCGCAGCCACTCCCCTCCCCGGGGCAGAGGTGAGGTCTGACCTCGTCAAACTCGACTTGCTGGCACAGACGGCTGTCTTTACTTCGCAAGGTGTGCCCTTCATGCTCAGCGGTGAGGAGCTGCTGCGTACCAAGCAGGGTGTGCACAACAGCTTTGAGTCGCCCGACAGCATCAACCAGCTCGACTGGACGAACAAGGAACGCTATCCGCAAGTGTTCGACTACTACAAGAAGCTGATTGCCCTGCGCAGCCATCACCCCGCCTTCCGCCTGGGTACGGCCGACCTGGTGAGGAAACACCTGTCGTTCCTGCCCGTGCAGGACTGCCTCGTGGCTTTCCGTCTGAAGGATGCACCTGGCGACGAGTGGCAGGACATCATCGTCATCCTCAATGCCAATGCGAAGGCTATGCAGGTGAGCGTGCCTGAGGGCGAATACACCGTCGTCTGCCGCGATGGCCAGATTGATGAGCAGGGCCTTGGCACCGTCAGCGGTCCCACGGTCAGCGTACCGGCGCAGTCGGCAATGATCGTTTATAAATAAACGAAGACGAAAACGAAAACGAAAAAAAACGAAAACGAAAATAAAAACGAACTACAAAAACAATGAAGACAAAAACGATTCTGCTAACATTTCTAACATCCGGCTTCATCCATCTTACATCGCAGGCGCAGGTCACTCCCTACAGTCAGATGGAGAAGCTGGACCGTGGCGTGGTGGCCTTGCCAACCAATGCGACGGGAACGAGCAACTTTGTAAGCTGGCGCCTCCTGGGTACCGACCAGAAGAGCCGTATCTCCTTTGACCTGCTGCGTGACGGCGAGGTGGTGGCCAGCGGACTGACGAAGACCAACTATCAGGACTCACAGGCGTCGGCTTCGGCCGTCTATCAGGTGGTGACACGTGTGGATGGCGAGATCAGCGAGACCTCTGAGGGTATTAAGCCTTGGCCGAAGAAATACCTCACCCTGCAGCTGCAGCGTCCTGAAGGCGGCATTCACGCCTCTTGGAACGGTGCCCAGAACGTGCCATATGCCTATAGTCCCAACGACATGTCGGCAGGCGATGTGGACGGCGACGGCCAGTATGAGCTCATCGTGAAATGGGAGTCTACACACGATCAAGACAACTCCTTCAGTCATGGCTATACGGGTAACACCTTTATCGACTGCTACAAGATTGACCCGACGAAGGACGGCAACTGCGAGCTGTTGTGGCGTGTTGACTTGGGCCAGAACATTCGTGGTGGTGCCCATTACACGCCGTTTATGGTCTACGACTTCGACGGCGACGGACGGGCCGAGATGATGTGTAAGACTGCCACCGGTTCGAAGGACGGACAGGGCGGCTTCGTCAACCAGGCTGCCACCGATGCCACCATCAAAGGCCATCCCAACGACAGAAACTATCGCAACTCGGGAGGCCACGTGCTGCAAGGAGCTGAATACCTGACCGTGTTCGATGGTCAGACGGGCCGCGCCCTGCACACTACATGGTACTTGCCTGGCCGTTCGGGAACGGGCTCGAAGCTGCCCTCGGGGGCAGGGGCTACTGAGGGCGGCTCTGACTTAGGCAAGGTGGTGGCTTATCCCAGCGGTTTCTGGGGCGACAACTACGGCAATCGCTCTGAGCGCTACCTCGCTGCTGTGGCCTATCTCAATGGGGACAGTCAGCCTGCTAGTGCCCTCTTCTGCAGAGGCTACTACACGAAGGCTTACGTATGGGCTGTGAGCTTCGACGGCCAGCGCCTGCATACCGAGTGGCTCCATGCCTCGCCTAATGTCACGCAGTCGCTCGTGTTTACATCGAAGGTGGACGACACGAAGTCGTGGCCCAAGGTGACTGTGGATGGCGACGTCCTTCAACGCACTCCTCTTAAGTCGGCTCCCCTCAACACGGCTGGCATCACCAATGGCGCCAACGGTAGCGGCAGCAACACCCTCTATGGCAACGGCAACCACAACCTGAGCGTGGCCGATGTCGATGGTGACGGCTGCGACGAACTGATCTGGGGCGCTTCCGCCCTCGACCACGACGGTTTCCTGCTTTATGCTACGGGCTATGGTCACGGCGATGCGATGCATGTGGGAAAAATGATTCCCGACTCCACCGACCTCTATGTCTTCGACGTGCATGAGGACAAACTGCCTGCCGAATACGGCTCATGGGATGTGCATAATGCCCGTACAGGCCGTATCATCTGGCACGGCGGCTCGGCCGACAAGGACAACGGACGCGGTATGGCCGCCGACCTGACAGGAAAGAACGGCTATGAGTTCTGGTCGGGCGACGAGCGCTATCCACGCAACGCCATGACTGGAAAGACCGTTATCAGCAAGTCGTGCTCCGTGAATTTCCGCATCTATTGGGACGGCACCTATGCAGATCAGCTCTACGACGGCTCCTATGACACCAATGCTGCGCAGGCCAATCCCTACATACAAAAGTGGAACGGCTCGTCGTTCAGCAACGTCATCTCTTTCAACAGCTCCACCTACAACTATGCGCAGAGCTGCAACAACACCAAGGCCACGCCCTGTCTGCAGGCTGACCTCATAGGCGACTGGCGTGAGGAGCTGGTGATGTGGAACAAGAAAGACTCGTCGCAGGTGATGCTCTTTACCACGTGGACACCCACCAATCATGCCGTGCCCACGCTGATGCACGACCACGTCTACCGTATGGGCGTAGCCTGGCAGAACACCGCCTATAATCAGCCGCCGCATCTGGGCTACTATCTGCCTGATTATATCGAGGGAAGGCTGCCTGAGTATGTGGACGGCATCGCAGACAATATCCGCGAACCAATCACCGATAAACGTTACTTTGATTTGCAGGGCCGCCGGCTCTCTACTGGCGAGAGACAGCATGGCCTGGTCATTGTGCGAGAAGGCAGCAACACGCGCAAGGTCTGGAAATAAGTCGGATTTTCGTGGAATAGTCGCCAATAATGGCCTATTGCGAATGTAGCAGATGGCCGTCGAGGGTAACGCCCGCGGCGGTCATGCTGATACGCGTCTCCTTACTGTTGTTGTAGAAGGTGGCAGTAAAGCGGCCTTCGGAGTCGCTGACGGCATTGGGATTCCAATAAAGCGTGCGACGATAGTCGGCAGGCAAAGCGTCGACTGCGCGATGGCTGTAGTCGGGCTGATAGAAATCCTCAGCCATATTGATGCCACGCAGCAGGATGTGACGGTCGCGGAAGGTGGGCTGCACGCCGTCGTCGGGAATAAGCTCCAGGTCGACGGTGGCGTCGGCGGTGTGAGAGTCGTAGACCATCAGCGAGTCCTCAGTACGTGGCTCGTAGTCAGTATAGACACGGATATTCTGCAGACGCTTCAGCTTCAGACGGCGGTAGAGGTAGGTGGATGTGCGGTTGGCCACAAAGAGACCGGCACGCTCTGCCTCGTCGCCGCTGGTGAAGGGCGAGTAGCTGCGATAATAGGTATGGCCCTCGATGCGCCCGTCGACATTATAGTTCAAGGGACGGTTCATATTGCCGAAGAGCAGCTTGCACACCTGCACGGGGAACTGTCGCATGTCGAGCTTGCCGAAGCTGAGGCCGCGGTCGGTAAGGTCGTTGTAGAGGTCGTAGGCGTCGACCACATAAGCCGGTTTCTTCCAGTCGATGGCGCGACGGCCGCGACGCTTGCCTTTCACGTTGACCTCGCCCAGCTCGTGCACGTCGTTCTCCATCGAGTATTCCGAGAGGGTGTCGACGAGCTGCGTATAGTCGATGTCGGGCTGGTGCTTCTCGTAGTAGTTGTAGTCGTGGGTGAAGACGGGGAAGAAGAGGTCGCGCTTGACGTAGTAGTCAGGGAAGGCATCCTCGTCGTATACCTTCGCATCTTTGCGCGATGCCATATTCTTCTTCAAGGAGTCCTTTTCGTTGTAGGCCTTCATGTTGAGATAGGCCAGACCATAGAACGGCGGCACCTCGAAGATGAAACGCCCACCTTTGGTCTCCTGTACAGCGCCTACGAAACGGTCGTCAAAAGACACCTCGGCCTCCACCATCACCTCATGCTTGAGGTTGCCGTGGTTGATGCCGATATTGTCGTTGGCCGATGCCAGGTCACTATAGACGATGGTGGGCTCAGTAACGGTGCTCGTCATCTCCGGTTCGTCGCCAGAGGCTTCGCTTTCGCTATTGTAGGAGATGTTGTCGCCTAGGTCATCGTCCGTGTCGCTGGGGAAGACGCCGTACTGCCAGTCGGTAATCTCGTCATAGCCAGCCTTGAAATCGCCTACGGGAACGATATTCAGCATCTTATAGACGGCTCCCTCAATGGTCAGCGTCGTTTCCGGCTGATAGCGCATGGGACGGTCGGCCTCGGCCAGTTCCTGCCATTTGTACTTACGCCATCCCTGCACCATCATCAGCAGGTCGAGATGACGGCGATGCAGGTCGTCGTCGGCCTCGAAGTAATAGGCTGGATGGGCAATGAAGCCGCGCAGCTCGCTCGAGAGCAGCAGGTCGGTCATCAGGTTGCCATCATCATAAGAGGTCTCGTCGGTGTACCTGTCGCGGATGGCGAGCGAGAAGGTGGTGGGCTGGCTGACACCATGCAGCTGTATAGGCAGGTCGACACGCTCATAGGGTGCATAGGTGTGTGTGCGCTCGATGGGAGCAGTAATGAGCAGCGAGTCGTGTTCGTGGTTGTTGACGAAGCAGAGGCGATCAGCCACAATCTGCCCGTCGCTGTCGAAGAGGGTGACGTCGGCCACGCCTGAAGGCAGCTTCTCGAAGGGTAGTGTCAGCGTGGCAGTAGAAGGCCCGCCGATGTTTTCCTGCAGCTGCACCTGCTCGAAGTGCTTCAGGGCACCTCGGCAGAGGATGCTCACGGCATAATCCTTGTCCTGCGGCAGTCCGTAGGCCTTGATATCGAGCTGGTTGCCGTTAAGGCGGAAGGCGGCGCCATGCACCTCAGCTTTCGGCAGGTCGATGGTCCAGTCCTTGCTGCGCCAATGGAAGGTGGCGTGCAGACGCTTGCCGTTAGGGGTGATAGTGAAGACTCCCCGGCCCATGTGCTCAGTTCTCAGGGTGAGGTTCTGCCCGTTGCCCAGGTCGATAGTGCCCTTGATGTTGATGGCCTCGCCGTGCTGGTCGTTTACCTCGAAGGCCACGCGGTTTTCGATGCCGTCGATGAGGTGTCCGCCCTCAGGGTAGAATTTCACCACCAGGTCGTCCTTCTTCTTGCGGGGAAGACGTGTCTTCGGCCGTTGGTACATGTAGCGGGCATCGTAGTCGCCGGCTTTCTCGGGCTTGCTGTAGATGGGCAGCACACGACTGTAGAGCCCGTCCCACACACGGTAGTAGTCGGCAGCCATCTGCTTGTTGTAGAACCACCACGTCTCTTCCCTGCGGTAATAATGTTTCCTTACGTTGAAGTTCAGGTTCCAGCGAGTGTAGGCCCGAAGCTCATAGTAGCCGCTATAGAGCGAGTCGGTCAGCTCAAACTGTCCGCATGTAAAGCCGGCAGGACTGATGATGACGGTCTGACGCTCGACGAGCATGCCGTCGGGTGACAGCAGCTCCACGTAGAGCAGACGGCTCATGTTGGTCGGCTTAAGGTTGTCGGCACGCACCACGTATGCCTTGTACCATAGGGTGTCGCCTACGAAATAACATTGATTGTCGGTATGAACGAAGACCTTTTCCTGCGTTTGCTGTAGTGACGACGCCTGCAAAGTCTGCTTGATGTCGTCAAGACTGCCGGCGCGAATGGAAAGGCAGAATAGCGTCAGCAGCAAGAAGAGTGTGCTGAAAGGTCTGTTCAATATGTGTTGATACTATTGCTTGAGCTTGAATGAGTTCTCGATGCTGTTCATGTCCTCCTTGAAGGCCTGATCCACCTTCATACGCTTCAGTACAGCCGTGCAGCTGTGGATAACGGTGCTGTGGTCGCGTCCGCCGATGAGATGGCCGATGCGCGAGGCGGGCATCTTCGTGTATTTCTGAGCCAGGTACATCGATATCTGCCTGACCTGCACGTACTCACGCTTGCGGCTCTTGCTGAACACATCCTGCTGCTTCACGCCGAAGTGGCGGCATACTGCCTCGAGGATATCGTCGACGGTAAGCGGATGGTTGTCAGTCTTCACGGCACGCTTGATGATACGCTCAGCCAGATGCATGTCCACAGAGGTGTTGTAGACGATGGAGTAGGCCATGAGCGAGTTCACCACACCCTCCAGGTCGCGTACGCTGTCGTTGGCGGTCTGGGCAATGAACTGGATGACGTCGGCAGGAATCTTCAGACCGTCATGACGGCACTTCGAGTTGAGAATATCGATGCACAGCTGCATGTTGGGTTTCTCCAGCTCGGCGATGAGACCGCAGGCGAAACGAGTCAGCAGACGATCCTTCACTCCCTCCAAGTCTACGGGCGGCCTGTCGCTGGCCAGCACAATCTGCTTGCCCAGACGGAACAGGTGGTCGAAGATATGGAAGAAGGTGTCGAGGGTCTTCGGCGAGCTCACCCACTCCTGGATGTCGTCGACGATGAGTACGTCGAGGCTCTGATAGAAGTTAATGAAGTCGTTGGTGGTGTTGCGACGCACGGAGTCGGTGAATTGCACCTGGAAGAGGCGGGCCGACACGTAGAGCACGCGGCGACGCGGATCCAGTCGCTTGCACTCCACACCGATGGCGTTGATGAGATGTGTCTTGCCACAACCAGAAGGACCGAAGACAAAGAAGGGATTGAACATCGACTTGCCAGGATGCTGGGCAATGTTCAGGCCTACGGTACGCGGCAGCTTGTTGGAGTCGCCCTCGATGAAGCTTTCGAAGGTGTTCCTGGGGTCAAGCTGCGGATTCAGCTCCTGCGGCACGGCGGCGTCGAGGATGTTCGGCGACTGGTTGGCGCGTTTGGTGGGTGCAGGACCATCAATAGCTGCAGGGCGCTCGCCCTCCAAATCCACCTTCTTGCCGTTCTCGCTGTCCACCACAAGGCGGTAGGTAAGCTTGACGTTGGCTTTGAAGCTGTTGTTGAGGGCCCAGGCCATCAGGCGTACGTAGTACTGCTCCAAGTACTCGTAGATATACGGGCTTGGAACCTGCACCAGTACCGTCGAGAGCTGTTCGTCGTAGCTCTCGAAGACAATGGGCTCGAACCACGTCTTATATATTTGCTCTGTGACGTTCTGCCTGATGAGATGCAGGCATCGGTCCCAGAGTTCCTGATGACTCTTCTGCATTAGTTTTAGATTAATGACCTGTCGAAAGCTGGCTTTGTCTATCCACGTCTGCTTGTCCTTTTGGGGGAAGCTGGCTTATGTCGGCTTTCGTCGGCTTTCGAGTGCAAAGTTCGCTAAAAAAAATGAACCGTGCAAATTGTCGATTTTTACCCTGCGTGTTTACAATCTTTGTAACATCCTCTTTCTACGTCATTTATGGTGTTTCACAGTTTTTTGCCTAATTCTGCTCTTGCATGATTAAAAGCCTTTGTCTTTCAATAGCTTGTGAATCGCAAAATCGTGCCTTGCTTGCTCTTTGTTATTTAGACAAAATTGAAATTACTTATCTTTTTTACCAAAAACGGAGAAGTTGATGTAGCGTCGCGGATGCTGTTTGAAGTCGAGTAGCAGCGAGTCTACGTCACGCATTGTGTTGGTGATGTTCTCGTAGAGTTGGGCATCGTTGAGCAGCATGCCGGCGGTGCCGTGAGGGCTGTTCAGCGCAGCTGTGAGCTGCTGCACGTTGGCCAGCGTCTGGTCTACACGTTGCATCGTGGCCTGCAGGTCAATCTGTGCGAGATTGCCTGTCAGCGTCTGCGTGTTGTCGAGTACGCCCTCAGCCTTGGTCATCATCTGGGGCACCTCACGATTCAGCTGTGCCGTAAGCTGGTTCAACTGGCGTGCGGTGGTGTTGAGGCTGGTTGTCAGCGCCTCCGTGTTGTGCAGGGTGGCAGCGATGGCTGGGTCTGACACGAGTGTCTGCAGGCTGACTAGGATGGAGTCTAACTTGGGCAGCAGCTGCTCTACCTGTGGTATCATCTCTGCTGCCTTGTCCATCAGTCCCAGCTGCTGAATGCCTTCGATGGTGTCGCCCTTGGCCAGCAGACGGCCTGTGGCGGGGCCGAGGCGCAGCTCCAGCTTCGTGTTGCCGAGGAAGTCGCTCACAATCTCGGCGTGTGTGCCCTCATGCAGTTGCAGCTTGGGGTCTAGGTCGACGATGGCGACGACGCAGTCAGGCTTTGAGTAGTCGAAGTCGATACTCGTCACCACACCCACGCGATAGCCGTTGGCATAGATGGGGCTGGAGGCTGTCAGGCCGCTGATGTTGTTGAAGCGGATGTAGTAGGAATCATTCGATGAGAACAATGGCGTGCCCTTGAGGAAGTGCATGCCTATGAACAGTACGATGATGGCCAGGATGGCCACAATCGCTATCTTTACTTCTTTGGTGAAAAACTTCATTTGAATGCTTAATGCTTAATGCTCAATGCTTATTGGTTGCGACGGAACTCCTCGATGGCGCCGTTGACGTCGACGCGCTCGCCATTCTTGAAGGCCACGATGAAGGCCTGCGGGAACTTGTCGAGGATATCCTTGCGCAGTTGCTTGATGTCGTTATAGTTTTCAGAGGAGCCGACGGTATATTTCCACATGTTGCCGTCCTGATAGCTCTCCACTCCTTGCAGGCCCTTGAACTGGCGGTCGGTGGGTGCCAATTGGCGGTCGAGGGCCATGATCTGCACCTTGAAGACGGGAGCAGACCCACCTCCAGCCCCTCCCTGTGAGGGAGGGGTGGCATTACCTTGCACGTTAGGATTACCTTGTGTACCTTGATTACCTTGCGCGCCCGGATGATCTGTGGTGGGAGTATCTTCTCCCCTCCCTGCAGGGAGGGGCTGGGGGAGGGTCTTCCTGTTCTTATATGCCACGAAGGCCTGGTAGATGCCTTTTCCCATCTTGTCGACATTGGCCTGATTCGTCAGATAGGTGGCTTCCGAGGCGGTGGTGATATAACCCAGCTCGATGAGGCAGGCGGGCATCGACGTCTCGCGCAGCACGAGGAAGGCATCCTGCTTCACGCCCTTGTTGGGTCGTCCGGCTGTGCTGCACACGTTCTTCTGGATGAGCTGTGCCAGCTCGACGCTCTCGGCCATGTTCGTCTCGTTGACGATGTCGAAGATGATATAGCTCTCAGGCACGTTGGGGTCGAAGCCTGCATAGTGCTCGCGGTAGTCGCTCTCGATGGTGATGACCTCGTTCTCGCGCATAGCGGCGCTTCGTTTCTCGTTCGAGCGGCGCATACCCATTGTGTAGGTCTCCATGCCTGTGACGGGCTTGCGGCTCTCTACCGCGTTGGTGTGGATGGAGATAAACACGTCGGCCTTGTTTCTGTTGGCGATGTCGGCACGCTCGTGCAGGGGGATGAAGACGTCGGTCTTGCGGGTGTAGATCACCTTCACGTCAGGACAGTTCTGCTCCACCAGCTTGCCGAAGGCCAATGCCACGCTGAGGTTGATGTTCTTCTCCTTGGCGCGGTTGGCGCAGGCGCCGCCGTCCTTGCCGCCGTGTCCTGCGTCAATGACGAGCACGTACTTGTCCTTCTCGGCAGCTTGGGAAGTGATGAGTGATAAGTGATAAGTGATAAGTACCAGTAGCACCTTCACCATCAGCAGCATCCTCCATCGTGGGGTATGATTCATATCGCTAAGCGTTTTCATCTTTTCAATCTTCATTATTAACCAAGTCGGAGTCCGCATCTCTCTTGCAACGGATTTCCACACCTGCTCCGCTACAGTCGACGCCCATAGGCGGGTTCTCCTTCGTCAGCTTCAGTTCAATGGACTGAGCCTGCGGAAAGCGTTCGAGGATGGTTTCGGCGATACGTCCGGCCACATGTTCCAACAAACGCGACGGCTTGGCCATCTCCTCCTTTACGACACCAACGATGTCGGCATACGACAACGCATCCTTGATGTCGTCGCTTTTCATCGCCCTCATTATATAATAATGTACGCGAAGGGTGACAACAAACCAGGTACCTACTCGCTGCTCCTGCTCCATCACGCCGTGATGGGCGTAGAGACGCAGGTCGTTGACGAAGATGGAACTACTCTTCAGCTTCATAGGCTCCTCGTTTTCGTTTTAGTTTTCGTTTTCGTTCACGTCTGGCTGTCCAGGCAGATACTTCTTCAGCGCACGTTCCACGCCGTTCTTCCATGTGTTGATGCTCTCGTCCTTCAGCTGTAGCGAGGCCACCAGGCGGATGACGTGCTCGATGGGCATACGGTAGCGCAGCACACCAGAGATGAGCTTGGCGTAGTTCCAGTATTCTGGGTTGAACTTCTCGCTGAGGCCCTCGACGGTAATCTTGTAGCCGCGTGTGTTCTCAAACTGGAAGTCGTAGCGTTTCGTGCCGTCGAGACCTACTTGCTTCACAATCTTGCCCTTGCTCACCGACTTAGGCAGCATGATGCCCTCGTCGTCGTCCTGCAGACCTGTGAATATCTCATAGGGATAGCCGTCGAGCAGGCCTACCAGCGCCACCCATTTCTCCTTGTTGTTCTGGAATCGCACTACGTCGCACTCCAGCACCTGCGGCCTGACCTCCGTCACCTGCGGACGGGGCTCCAAGGGTAGCGGCGTCTCAGCGGCTATGGTGTGCAGATGCGCCAGCAGCCGTGCGGCCTGTACGGCGCTGACGGGCTTTTTTTCACCTTTGTCCATATCGGCCAGCATCTCGGCCAGATGCTGTTCACCACCCAGTAAGCTGATCCACGTTGTCAAGACATCCTGACCTGTGTTCTGTTGTTTGTCCATCGTCATATTCTTTTCGTTTCTGCTGCAAAATTAGTAAAAAAGTGGAATTTATGGGCTTAGAATGAGAAAAATTTAGTAATTTTGCACGCAATTAAGGAAAAATGCTTAATAACTTATGAAAAACCTACGCACACGGCGCACTATCCGCCGATATAGCGACCGACCCGTCGACGATGGTCTGCTGGGCCGTCTCATCGACGAGGCTACACGCACCCAGACAATGGGCAACCTGCAGCTCTACAGCGTCGTCATCACCCGTTCGCAGGAGATGAAGGAGCAGCTGGCCCCTGCGCATTTCAACCAGCCGATGGTGACGCAGGCTCCTGTGGTGCTTACCGTATGCGCCGACTTCAACCGCACCTCGCAATGGGCGCGATGCCGTCAGGCCGAGCCTGGCTACGACAATTTCCTCTCGTTCCTCAATGCAGCCACCGATGCCTTGCTCTATACGCAGACGCTCTGCTGCCGTCTCGACGAGAAAGGCCTGGGCTATTGCTTCCTTGGCACCACGCTCTATCAGCCGATGCGTATCATCGAGATTCTCGGCCTGCCCAAGCTGGTGATGCCCGTCGCCACCCTCACCATCGGATGGCCTGACGAGAATCCGCCGCAGTCAGACCGTCTGCCGCTGAAGGCCTTGATCCACAACGAGATGTATCAGGAATATACGCCGCAGCTCATCGACCAGTTCTACGAATACAAGGAGAGCCTGCCTGAAAACAAGCATTTTGTTGAAATCAACAACAAGCAGACGCTGGCGCAGGTCTTTACCGATATCCGCTACACCCGCAGCGACAACGAGGCCATGAGCCAGGGCCTGCTCGACGCCCTGCGTCATCAGGGATTCCTGTAAACTTTCCTTACCGTTCCGTCTGCCTCAAGGAGGATGTTCAATCCACCCTGCGGGGCTGATAGCCTGTGCCCTGAAAGATTATAGCAGGCAACAGGCTGCGAGGGGCCGGCTTCCACATAGCTGATGCCCTGATAGCCCTCGTCGCCGTAGTAGCCCTTGATGATGGCATCCTTCAGGTCGGCCTCGTTGAACTCAGGGACGGAGCGATGCTCACCGTCGGAAAGGCCCATCCAGTAGAAAGTGCCCATTTTGTTGGCCTTCGCCTGTTCCACGAAATAGCGGGCAAAGGCCAGCATATTGCTGCGATAGTTTTCGTAGCCTTTGTCCGTCGAGGTGCCCCATTCGCCGAAGATGACGGGTGCGCCCTTCGAAGCGAGGTTGCTCTTTACCGTACTGATAATCTGGTTCACCTCGCTCTTTGCGTTGGAAAGGTTGGTTACGCCAATATAGGTGTGCACCTCGAAGATGAGATGGTTGCTCACGTTGTCCTTGGGCAGCTTCATCTGTTTCAACGGGTCTTGCAGGTGCTGGTTCCACGTGCCGCTGCCGTTGCAGGCGCCGTAGGTGTTGACGATGAGGTTGCGCTGAGTGTTGTTGCCGCCTGTTGAGCGGACGGCGTTCACAAAGCTCTGGGCGTAGCTGTTGATGGCGTTGTAGGCCGAGGTGGCCACGCTGCTGTTGTAGTTGCCAGGGGCGGAGAACGAAGCGAAGCACCACGAGTCATACGTGTCGAGCATCTCGTTGTAGCCCTCGAAGAGCAGGTGCTCGTCATAGTCCTTGAACTCCTCGGCAATCTGCCTCCACACCTCCTCGAAGCGTTCCTTCTGCTTTGCGTAGTCGGCCTCGCTGGCCACGAGCCAAGCCGTGCTGCCGGCTCCTGTGTCGTGATGGATGTTGAGGATGCAGTACATGTTCTGGCTGATGACATAGTCCACCACCTCGTGCACACGCTTCATCCAGGCCTCCTGAATCTTCGTGCCGATAGGGTCGGCTGCTGTGTCCCATGCAGTCAGGCTGTTCGTGGCGTTGTTCCACGTCACTCCGTTGAACGTGGCCTCCATGTGGGGATACCACGTCACGGGCACGCGGATGGCGTTGAAGCCCGCCGCCTTGAACATCTTCATCAGCTCGGGCTTTGTCACGGGCTGTCCCCACGCCGTCTCATAGTCAGTCGGCCTGCGTTGTGTCCAGGCCTCAATCCACATGTTGTTCACGTCGCCCGAGTTGCTGTCGAGCGTATTGCCCAGGTTCCAGCCCACCCGCATGTTCGCGACTGCCTCTGCCGCCGTCTCGAAGTCGTCGGCCAGCATCGTCTCGCAGCCCATCACCATCAGGGCCACGAGTATCATCTTCTTCAATAATCTCTTGTACATATTCTAATAGTTCTTCTAGTGCTACTAGGCCTACTAGCATTTCACTCGGCAAAGATAGCAAAAAATCTCATTCCTCACAAAATATTACTTGGAATTCTTCCATTTCTGAGGACAAAATCGAAGATGAAGCTTTTTTTAATTTCATCAAATCTTTTTTGTGGAGAATTCATTCTTTCTCGATAATTCTTAGTATTTTTGCAGCAGACTTTTCGAGAAGTTGGAAACATAAATGAACAAATATAGGCACCAAGACTGATGACAGAATATACGGTAACAGGTATTAGATACGCGATGGGGCACGGGTTGTCGTTAGAAGAGATGACGAGCCGTGCAAAAGAATTTATCAAGGGCATCAAGGTTGGCTCGAAGGTGATACTGGAGGCTGAACCCGACAACCCTGCTGACGAGAATGCTATCATGGTATTCGTGGATTACAAGTTGCGAGGGCATATTGCCAGGGAGCAATGCCTGGAGGTGCGTCAGCTGCTGGATGAGAATATGCAGGCAGATGCCGTCGTGACAAGAAACGATGAAGAATTGGCGTTCTTCGTGACCATACCAGGAGCAGAGGAGCGTAATGTGCAGCTACAGACGATTCCGAGAATACTGCCTGAAAGTCCGCTGGGAAGCAATGTCAGGATGCCTTTCTCGAATGCTGAGAAAACGCTTGACATGCTTGCCAAGAAACTGACGAGCATGGACGTGACGAAGGATTCCATACCCGATTTCATTGAAAAGGCAGAACACTACGCGCCGTTGTTGGATATGACTATCTGCTATAGTGACGACCAGCGGCTTTCTGTCGTAGTGGACCGTCTGAACTCTATTTGCAGAAAGACAGATGAACTTGAAATCTGTAAGGATTATCTTGAGCGTATCCAAAGACTTCGTGGCCAGCTGAGCAAACATGTACATAACATGCATCGCAGATGGGACAAGGGCTTGGAAACGAAATTTGTCAAGCATTTGGATTGTCTTCGTGCTGACACCAATCTTACTCATTGTTTGTACACAAAATACTGCGAGACGTATCTGTGTGCCAACAACTTTGCAGATGCCGACCAGAGCAAGATGCTGAAGGAGCGTGAAAGGCTGCTGAAATGGTTTGAGGATATGAAATGGAGCGAACTGAGAGACCATCGTCAGCTAGAGAAAATGGCCTCTAAATTGAGCTATCTGCGTGTCTCGAGGGCTGAAATCTACGATGTCTATAGCATCCTGCTTTTGCTGGAGCAGCTTGATGAATACTGTCAAGGGAAGGTGCTCATTGAGGAAGACGAATTAGCACTTCCTAAGGAGCTGGATACTAAAAAGGCAAGGCAATGCTTTGTCAGGGCCATCAAGAAGAAATATATGGAAAAGGCCGACGATGGAAAGTATCGCTGGTTAGGGACGAACGATAAGGGAAACCGTTCGGAACTGGCCTATTTCTGCGGAAAAGTCTATGGCTATGTTTATCGCTTTAATGGCAATGCCGGCGAGAAATTTCCTGAAGAAAGCCTTAACAACCTGTTTGGCGTCACACGTCTGTATTCATCATTGACTCAGGTATATAACGCTCAGAAACCACAAAGCTGGCGTCGCTTAATCGACGAAATATGTGATTAATTTATAGTACATTTATGCACTATAGTTCGCTTGAATAATAGTGCGTACCTTTGCAGCAGGAATTCCAAATCGGAGTTTCTGCTGCTTTCTTTTAGATGTCAGTCAGCAGTCAAAAACTGAGCACGGCTCCGAGCACGAGATGAATAACGCCTTTCTATATCGTCGTGTAAGTGCAAGAAGGCATTTTAATACTTTCAATTTTATCATGAAAAATGTATTTAATGCTGACTTCGCAGGTGAAAACCTGCACAACCCCGCAGGCGGAAACCTGCACCCCAACACGGACCTCTGCATGGATGTGAAGACATTCCTGCTGAGCGACCGCAGGACGAAGATTGGTAAGATGTACACGGGCGCGCTCACACGCGACACGCAGGATCATTACTCTTTCGTCGAGACCCTTCCACAGGCCGAGAAGCGCAATCCACACGTCTTCGTCGGCGAGTTCATCACCATCACGCTCAAGGACGACGGCTCGCTGCGCCCTAACTTCAAGCCGATGAAGAAAGGGCCGGACTTCACCGTCGACGGCTACGCCATCGGAGTGTGCAACGAGCTGCGCCAGGCGATGAAAGGCCTTGTAGAGGAAAGCCCTTATAGAGTAATGAGTAAGTAATCACGGCCAAGGCGTTTCAGCGTTTCAGCGTTTCAGGGATCAAGAAGGGGTATCACATTCTCTCTTTATTCCTATAACTATCTAATAACTAGTAAGTTATAATCTAAATGAAGGGACTGAAACCCTGTCTACCCCCCTACTGAAACGCTGAAACGCTGAAACGCCAGGCCAATCAATTTTTATCTAAAAAGCTGTAATACAATGAAATACGACATTACTAAACCCGTAGCGCCCACGATGCCAAACCTTGGTAAGGGCACAGAATGTTTCAAACTACTGCTCTCGCAGACCAGTTTTGACATGCATGCACCTCTCTTACCCATGCTTTCTCCGATTTTGGCCACCAAAATCAGTCAGGCAGAATTTCAGTATCCCAGCGGCCAATGGCTTGAAATGTGCGGTCAGCAGGCTGCTTTGATAGCTGATAGTGCTGGAAACAAGGGTCAACTGGGACTATTGGTGGAAGCCTGCAACCGCGACTTCCGTCAGGAGGATGCGGAGGAATTGAAGAAGTTCCTTCAGTATCAGAAGACCTGCAAGAAGCGCTCTCAGTCGAAAGACCGTCCGGAGGAGGTGTTCCCCCTGCTGAGATTCCTCCCCGCCGACTGTTCAAAGCCGGGCTACCTGAAAGCGCAGATGGCTTGTCAGGAGCATGGAGGGCTGACCACCTATATCGACCTCAAGGAGATTGAGCAGCTCGACAACCTTTGCGGCTCCCACAAACAGGTCACTCAGATGCTGCGTCTGATGTGGGACAGAGAGGTGTACAATGCACTCAGAGCTACAATTGATGGCATCACGGGCTCGGCACTTTTGAGAACCAATCTCACGATCAGTACTACCCCTGTCCGCGCAAGACAGTTCTTCAAGTACAACCTCTTCGACGGAACGCTGGGCCGCATGGTCTTCTCCTATAAGCCACGAGGCAACCGCGACGGAAAGATACCTCGCATCGGCAAGTTCAACGACGAGTTCTACCAGAAGCTGGACGAGTACCTGGCACGTCTCGACAACTGTAAGGGACACTATGTCATCAAGCCCCTGAACAAGCTCATCGAGCGTTTGGCAAACGACGTGGCCGAACTGGGCGACCTCACCGACAACGACTGCCTATGGGACATGGGAAAGAGAAGTCTGATATCGGCCTGGAAGGCTGGCTGCTGCATGTGGGCACTCAACAATATGACCTGGAGCCGCTCAATGGGCGACGTGGTGGAGTGGCTGGTTTTTCACGACATGTGGAGCAAGTACCAGGTGCTGGGCGACATGCTGAAAGATGGCGACACAAGCACGGCCGAGGCCTCCAAGGCCATACCTGCCAACATGCTCGACGACATCAAGGGCAACACGTTCAGCGAACAGCAGCTGGAGGCACTTCGCGTAAGCTCTGGCAAGTCCAAGGAAGGTACCAAGCGCCAGCTGCGTGTATGGGTGCATCGCGGATTGATCGTCTTCAATGAGCAGACAAACCTCTATACCAAGACCGAGGCCTACCTTAACCGCAAATGCTGATGGAAAAGTATGAATTGCAGAAGCTCCGCGACCTCCCCATCGAGGGGGTCGCAGAGCGACTTGGATTGCAGGTCACACGGCACAAATGCCTCTGCCCGTTCCACGACGACCACCACGCCTCGATGACGTTCAGCATCAAGAGAAACACGTATAGATGCTGGAGCTGCGGGGCCCACGGCGGACCTATCGACCTGGTGATGAACTACCTGCACAAGCCGTTTCTCGAGGCCACGAAGTGGTTGGCAGACGAGAACAACATAATAATGAGCAGCTCGCTATCTACTCCCCTCTCCACTCGGAGAGGGGCTGGGGGTGAGGCTTTTTGTGCTTCTCGCTATGCCCGTTTCTTCGAGCATCCTTGGCTCTCTCCTGAGGCCCGCCACTTCCTCTATGATGAGCGCAGGATTGATCCGAGAGTCGTTCGTTGGTGCCGACTGACATCGTGGAAGGACAAGCAGGGAGTGCCTTGGCTGCAGATACCCTATTACGACCGCGAGGGCAAGCTGATAGGCATACAGAACAGGAATCTGACCCCCCTGCCGTCCCCCGAGGGGGACAAAAAAGCCTCCCCTCGGGGAGGTTTGGAGGGGGTTCCCCGCTTCCGCTTCCCGCAAGGCTCCGAGTGCGGCATCTACAACCTGCCTGTGCTGAACCGCCTCCGTCCTGGCGAAACGCTCTTCATCACCGAAGGCTGCTCCGACTGCTGGGCCATGCTCTCAGCCGGCCACAAGGCCATCGCCATCCCCTCCGCCACCCTGCTCAAGCCTGCGGATATGAAACTTCTCTCAACTCTAAACTCTGAACTCTCAACTAAGTTTGGCATGTTCCCCGACAACGACCTGCCCGGCGAGCGCCTCTTCCTCCAGCTGAAGGAGGTGCTGCCCGGTTTGATTCGCCATCAGCTGCCTCCGGATTGCAAGGACTTCAGCGACTATTATCTACGCTCCAAAAATAATTGCGGAGCCTCCAAAATTTCATAAGGAGGCTCCTCAGCAATATAAACAGCCTCTTCAGCAGAATAAACAGCTTCTTCAGCAAAATAAACAGCTTCTTCAGCAGAACAAAGAGGCAGAAAATGGCAGGGATAAAGTGTATTTTAAAAACTTTCACATTCGTTTTTGTTGTTTTTTTAGTGTTTTTTAGAGGTTGTAAGAAACGAAATCCTTAACTTTGCAGCCCGAATGAAAGAAAACAAATAACTTTTATTGTATCACTAATTTAATATTCAAAAAAATGAAAAAAAAGTTTTTCATGGCACTTGTTGCCGTTTCAATGATTTTCGCTTCTTGTGGTAAGACTACAAGTCCTGAGTCTAAGAAGGCTTCGGAGACTGAAGATGAGACTATGAGTCCTGAGGCTATGAAGGCTTGGGAGACTGTAAAGGAGATGGCTCCCGCCGTTTGCTCCGTTGAGGCTCTTGGTCAGTTTGACACTTACGAGGATTACAATACTGCCGTTCAGAACTTCAATGTTGCTGTTCAGGAGATGGCTAGGTATCAGGATCAGTACTCGAAGGAGATTGCAGACAGCTTAACCACCATTTCCACTCAGTTCGCAGAGACCGCTGAGACGGCTACTGCTATGATTCAAGAGGCTCAGGCTGCTGCTCAATAGACTATTGAAGAGGAGGTTGAGGAGTAATTCCGCCTATCCTTTCTTCATACTAAAACAAGAGGATGTGTCTGACACACCCTCTTTTTTTTGAGCCTTTGGAGATGACTAAGGGTTAGCAGTCGCGCAGTTGCTCGTCGAAGTCGCGGGCGCCGCCCTTCTGATGGAACACTTTTTGCAGCAGACGGACGCGGAGGTTGGTGACCGACTGGGGCGACGAGGCGGTGAGCACGGCCACTTCCGAGGGTTGGAAACGCAGGCGGATGAGCAGGCAGACGTTGAGTTCGCGCGGCTGCAGGCTGCTGATGTCTGAGAGCATGGTCAGAAACTGCGGACAATGCTGGCGATAGGCATCCACGAGTGCCGTCCAGTCGGCTTCGGTGGCTGGCTGGCCTCGCTGGACGAGGGTGTGCAGGTGGGCGGTGATGTCGGTGGCGAGCAGTTGCTGCTGCTGGTCGGTCTGCTGTTGCTGGGCCAGTTTCTGCCGCAGCTGCTCCATGTCTGTGAGCTGTGTCGAGATGTCGCTTACCAGCCGGTTGTAGCGTCGTATGCGCCAGCGATGGTAGTAGCTCAGAGCCAACAGTAGCAGCAGCAGTAGTGAGACGATGGCCAGGAGGGTGATGATGAGCCTGTACTGCCGTCGTTCCGACTGTGCACGCTCGTATTGTTGCTTCATGCCGACGATGCCCGTGCGGTCGCTTAGTTCGTAGCTGTCGCGATAGATATGGTTCAGGCGTAGCGCGAGGTTGTTGCTCTTGCTGTAGTCCTGCTGCCGGTTGTAGTGGCTGATGAGCTGTTCGTAGGCGCTGATCTGCAGGTCGGGCTCGTCTGCCTGCAACGTCTGGTACCACAGCTCTACGGCCCGGTCGATGTTGCCCTCGCCCTTGGCTATGGCGGCCAGCAGCAGGTTGGCCTTGTCCAGATAGGTCAGCCTCAGGGCCTGCAGCAGATTCTGCTTGGCTGCCATCGTGTCGCCCTCATTCAGCTGGTAGCTTCCCCAGTTGCAGAGTGCTACGGCGCGAATCTCTCCGTCGAGCTTGGGCAGCAGCGGCTCCACTTGTTTCATGTAGGAGATGAAGCTGTCGCGCTGGCCCAACTGGTCGAAGGTGGTGGCCAGGTTGTTCAGCATCCGGGCCGTCCATTGTTCGTTGCCGGCCTGTCGTGCGGCATTCAGCGAGCGATGGTAGTAGTCGAGCGTGGTGGTTTTGTCGTTGGCGTTGTCGTACATATCGCCCAGCACGGCATACAGCTCGTAGCTGAAGGCAGGGTCGTGCAGCTCGTGAGCCATCTCCTCGGCCTGCATGATGAGCTCGAAGGCCTCGGCAAAGTATTGTTGGCTGTAGCGCACGATAGCATGATGCAACAGGCTGCGTGCCAGTCGGTTGTCGTCGTCGCCGTGTTGCCTGTAGTAGCGTTCGCTCCTGGCTATGAGCGAGTCGGTGTTGAAGGTGAGGCCCTTGCGATGGATGGCCTCCGTGAAGACGAGTCCGTAGAGGGCGCTGTCCTGTGTGGTGAAGAGCGAGTCGGTGTTGAGGGGTGCCAATAGCAGGATGGCTGAGTCAGGATGTTCGTCGACCAGCCGCTCTGCCTGTAATAGCGTTTCATGGCAGGGCTGCCTATGCGAACAGCCTGCCATGATGAGAGAGAGAAAGAGTAATGTCAGGATTTTCTGCATGAGCTTATTTCAGTCGGAAAGCTACGGGTAGTGTGAAACTTACTCTCACGACGTTTCCATTCTGCTTGCCAGGCTTCCATTTGGGCATGCATTGAATCACGCGCAGGGCCTCCTCGTCGAGTGCAGGGAAGGCAGAATTGACGATTTCCGGCTCGCTTACCTGTCCGTCTTTCTCAACGATGAATTTTACCATCACGCGACCCTCAATTTTCTTGTCCATAGCCTCCTTCGGATACTTGATGGTACTTGTCAGAAAGCTCATCAGGCTATCCAGTCCTCCGGGGAACTCGGGCATTTGGTCTACGATGTCGAAGACGACTTCCTTCGACTGTTTCTTTGATACAACGGTCTTCTGGGCCGTGATGGTTGTAGTGCTCAGCAGGGCCACTAACAACATGAATGCGATTTTCTTCATAATCATTACTTTTTTTAGAGTTTTTTCTTTTGCTCCGTGGATGCTCGGTCGGGCAAGCCCGGAGTCCTGTTCGTTTGTCATGACGCTGCAAAAGTAGAAGATTTTCAGAAAAGCCGCAAATTTTCGATTACATCTTATTACACATAGGCTGTTTTTCGTCGTTTTTGACTGAAAAACGTCAATTTCCGCCCCCGATCACGTTCTGGGGATGGCCGATGAGGAAGGCACGGACATTGGCGATGGCGATGTCCATCAGGCGGATGCGAGCCTCGACGCTGGCCCAGGCGATATGGGGTGTGATGTAGGCATTGGTGCAACGGAGCAGGGGATTGTCGGCCTTGGGCGGCTCCTCAGTCATCACGTCGGCACAATAGGCGTGGAGGCGGTTGGCCTGCAGGGCCTGTGCCACATCGGCATCGTCGACCAACGGGCCGCGGCCGGTATTGATGAGGATGGCCGTGGGCTTCATCTGCGCAAGGGTAGTGGCATTGATGAGGTGGCGGGTGTCGTCGGTCAGCGGACAATGAAGCGAGAGAATGTCGGCCGAGGAGAGCAACTCCTCGAGACCGACTTTCTCTATGCCTTGTGGCAGCTGATGGGCGGACTTGCTGGTCAGGGCCTTCACTTTCATGCCGAAGGCGAGGGCTATCTGTGCCACTCGCTGGCCTATGTTGCCGAGTCCTACGATGCCGAAGGTCTTGCCTGCGAGCTCATGTACGGGCGCATCCCAATAGCAGAAGTCGGGGTTGCGGCTCCATCGGCCGTCGCGGTTCTCTTGGGCATAGTGCTCCGTGCGGTTGGTCACGGTCAGCAGATGGGCAAACACCATCTGTGCCACACTCTCCGTGCTGTAGGCCGGCACGTTGGTCACGATGATGCCGTGCTCGTGGGCAGCGGCGATATCTACGACATTATAGCCTGTGGCCAGCACTCCGATATACCTGAGGTGGGGCAGCTGCTCCATCTCGCGCCGTCCTATGACGACCTTGTTGGTGAGCACAATCTCTGCGTCGGCAGCCCTTGCTACCGTCTCTTCGGCCGGCGTGCGGTCGTAGACGGTCAGGTCGCCCATTTCCTCCAGCGCTATCCAGGACATGTCGCCCGGATTGGCCGAAAAGCCGTCGAGGACTACGATCTTCATGCGCGCTCTATCCAGGCGATGGTGTCACCCTGACGAATCTGCTGACCGGGCTTGACGCTGAGGTCGACGAGCTTGCCGCCGAGGGCAGCAGGAATCTCGACTATCTCGCCCCACTTCGTCTGTAGGTAGCAGAAGATGTCGCCCTCCTTGTAGGTCTGACCGATGAACGGCTCGATGCAGGCAGCGGGAACGCCCTCTCCGCCGAAGCTCCAGATGAGCTGTCCGGCCAACGGGCTCTTCACGGCGTCGGCCTTGGCGTGCTTGAAGGCTGCCAGCTCCTCGGGGCTGATCTTGGCGCCGCCCAGCTTGGCGTCCTTGGCCTTCTGGATGTCGGCCAGCAGCTGTTTCTTGGCCTGACCGCTCTTGAACGGACGGTACTGCTCGGGGTGCATGGCCAGCTCAAACAGCTCCTCGTTGTCCTGACCGTAGTCCCAGCCGTTCTCGTCCATCTCCTTCTTGAAACCGTCGAGGGCGTTGGGCAGCAGCGTGTGCGGGTCGACGTCGGTGAACTCGCGGCCCTGCTTCTTGGCCAGCTCGACGAACTCGGGGTCGATGGTGCCGGGCACCTTGCCGCTCTTGCCGAGGATCATGCCCCAGATGGCGTCGTCCATCATCACATAGCGGCCCTTGCCCTGCTCCATCGTGAGGAGGTTCATCAGGGCGATGTTCTTCGTGTATTGCGAGAACGGCGTGACCAATGGAGGATAGCCGACGCGAGGCCATACATACTCTACCTCGTTGAACAGTTTTACCAGCATGTCGTCCATCGTCAGCTCGGGCTCGCCCTTCGCCGTGCGCAGCTTGTTGATCATCTTCTGGATAGGACCGAGGTCGGCCATCATCGAGCCCATCATGCCGCCAGGCAGACCGCTGCCGAGCAGCAGGCTCGACATGTGCTTGTTGGCGGGATTGATGAAATAGCCCAGCCAGTCGTCGATGAACTCCTGCGTGAGCGTGCGCGCCTGCATGTAGGCGTTCATATTCAAATCGGCCACCTCGAAACCCTCGTTCTTCAGCATCGACTGCACGGAGATGATGTCGGGATGCACCTTGCCCCAGCTCAGCGGCTCGATGGCGGTGTCGATGATATCGGCGCCGTTGTTGCACACCTCGAGGATGGAGGCCATCGAGAGGCCCGGGCCTGAGTGGCCGTGATACTGGATGATGATGTCGGGATGCTTCGTCTTGATACTCTTCGTCAGGGCACCAAGCAGGGCAGGCTGTCCGATGCCGGCCATATCCTTGAGGCAGATTTCCTCAGCTCCGGCGGCGATAACCTCGTCGGCAATCTTCGAGTAGTATTCTACCGTGTGCACCGGGCTCGTCGTGATGCAGAGCGTGGCCTGCGGAATCATGCCGGCAGCCTTGGCCCACTTGATCGAGGGGATGATGTTGCGTGTGTCGTTGAGGCCGCAGAAGATACGCGGAATGTCCACGCCCTGGGCCTTCTTCACCTTGTACATCAGCTCGCGTACATCGTCGGGCACGGGATACATGCGCAGGGCATTGAGGCCGCGGTCGAGCATGTGCGTCTGGATGCCCACCTCGTTGAAGGGCTTGCAGAAGGCGCGCACGGCCAGATTGGGATTCTCGCCTGCCATCAGGTTCACCTGCTCAAAGGCGCCGCCGTTGGTCTCCACACGGGCGAAACAACCCATATCGATGATGACGGGCGCGATGCGCTCTAACTGATCCTTGCGAGGCTGGAACTTGCCGCTCGACTGCCACATATCGCGGTAGACAAGGCTAAACTTGATTTTCTTTTTTCCCATAGTCTTATAATTTTGGTCTTTTTGGGGTTTTTAGTTTTGCAAAGGTACGAAATAGTTGGGAGTTGAAAGTTCTTTTAGTTGTTAAACTTTGTAAAAGCGGCACTCAACACTCAACTATTCACTAACTTTGCGCCACAAAAACAAACATCATGCAGATGAAGCACTTCTCACTCCTGGGCCTGATGATGGCCGCCTTGCTGATGACTGGCTGCGGACAAAAGACGCCGATGCCGATTGTGAACAAGACGAAGGCCGTGGAAAACGGCGACAGCACCCTCTACGGATTGGTATGCGAAGGCAGCAACGACTCCATTCTTGTCTACCTGCCCGACCCCTACGACGGCTCCGACCCCGACACGCTCGATATCCTCTATGCTACCCGGCAGCATCAAGTCTTCGGACGCCTTCAAGTGGGCGACCGAGTGGCCATCATGTGTGATACCGTCGGATACAAGAGGGCATCGGTGGTCATCGTCACGCAGGACTTGCAGCGGCAATGGTGCTACAAGGTGAAGCCCCGCATACGCCGCAGGGCAGAGCTGGTGAACGACAGCGTCGGCCTGACCTATTGGGAACTGCCCGACACCTTGCAGGAACAGCTCATCGCCGAGCGCGAATATGGCTTCAACCTCAAGGCCGACAGCGTGGTTTTGCCCGTAGGCATGCGCCAGAACAACAATGACGAGGCCAGTCCCGTAGAGTATCCGCCGATGAAGCGCTATCGTCAATGGTATATCCGCAACGGTCGTCTGCACTTAGTAGAGACTCGCCTGGACACTTTGGGAAATGCCACTCCCATTTCCACAGATACTGCTGAATTAGTGGAACTCACGCCCGACACACTCGTCCTCCGTATGGCCGACGGGATGCATGGGTATTATCACAAGGCAGAATAACGAAGTCTGTGGCTCTCAATACGTGGAGTCCGTAGAATTCGTGGTCAAATAGTTCAGCAACGCCTGACAACCGAGGAGCACGTCCTGCCACGTGGCTTCGAAGTTGCCTGTGTACCAAGGGTCGGCCACATCGCCAGGACGATGGGTATAGTCCATCAGCTTCACAATCTTTTCTTCCGGATCGCCGCCGCACATGCGACGCATATTGCGAATGTTCCAGTCGTCCATGCCGATGAGCAGGTCGAAGCGGTCGTAGTCGGCACGTGTCAGCTGGCGGGCTGTCTTGCCTGCACAACCGATGCCGTGCTCGGCCAGCTTGCGGCGAGCAGGGGGATAGACAGGGTTGCCGATCTCCTCAGTAGACGTGGCTGCCGACTCAATGTAGAAATCATCCTGCCTTGCAGCCTTGGCCACAAGGTCTTTCATCACAAACTCTGCCATCGGACTGCGACAGATGTTACCGTGACAGACAAAAAGTATCCGTTTCATGGGAAAAAGAAAAAAGGCGGAGTCAATGCTCTCCGCCTTTATGTTTGAAGATTAGTCTTCCAATACGATGGGCTTGTACTTCGGCACAAGGCTCTTCATAATGAACCAGCCGATGAGGTAGGCCACGGAGCAGATGCAGAACACCACCATATAGGCAGCGGGCTTGCCATCGAAGCCGAAGAAGGTGAAGGCCTCGCCCTGACCATCGGCCCAAGTGAAGAATTTGCCGGAGCCTTTGTTGATGAGGAATGAGCCGATGCCGCCAGCCATAGAGCCGATACCCGTGATAGTACCGATGGTGCTCTTGGGGAACATGTCACCAATGGTAGAGAAGAGGTTGGCCGACCAAGCCTGGTGTCCTGCGCCGAGCAGACCGATAAGGATGGCGGGCCACCAGGCACCATAAGCGCCAAGAGGCTGTGCCAGCAGACCCAGCAAGGGGAAGCAGGCAAAGATGAGCATGGCACGCATGCGTCCTAAATATGGATTCATGCCTTTCTTCTCGACGAAATAGGTAGGCAGATAGCCGCCGCCGATGCTCACTACGGTGACAATGAGATAGAGTGTGAGAATGAGCAGGATGCCCATCGTAGAGTCGCTGGTGTACCCATACTGGTCGCTGAAGTAGGCGGGAGCCCAGAACAGGAAGAACCACCACACGCCGTCAGTCATGAACTTGCCAACGATGAACGACCAAGTCTGCTTGAACTTGAAGCAGTCCCAGAAGGGGATGGTCTTCTCTTCTTTCACGTTTTCGCGATCCTGCACATTGGCAATGTCGGTATCCTGTTCGATATAGTTCAGCTCGGCCTGATTCACGCGCTTGTTCTTCGCGGGTTTGTCATAGAGCCATATCCACAGGGCCATCCATACGAAGCCCAGGGCACCGATGACGATGAATGCCATCTCCCAACCCCACGCACGTGCCAACAAGGGAATGGTGGCAGGAGCGGCAAGAGCACCTACAGAGGCTCCGCTATTGAAGATGGAGGTGGAGAAGGCACGGTCTTTCTTGGGGAAATACTCTGCCGTCACCTTGATAGCAGCAGGGAAGTTGCCAGCCTCACCAACAGCGAGGATGAGACGACAGGCCAGGAACAGCCATACCGAAATGGTAGTTAGTGACACAGAAACTAAGCTGGCAATTCCGATAGCTCCCCATCCGCAGGCAGCGTGCAGGCAGGCACCCACGCTCCATACGAAGATGGCGATGAGGTAGCCCTTCTTCGTGCCCATCCAGTCGATGAACTTGCCGGCGAAGAGGTTGGCTATAGCATAGAAGATGGAGAAGAGGCCCGTGATGGTGCCATAATCGTCGTCGGTCCAATGGAAGTCGGGTGCGATGAAGTCTTTCCATGTCAAGGAAAGCACCTGGCGGTCCATATAGTTGATGGTCGTCGCCAGGAAGAGCAGTCCGCAGATGACCCAGCGGAAATTGCTCATTTTAACGGTTTGAATGGGAGTCATTTTCTTTCGTTATTGCGTTTTTTTTCGTTTTCTCGTTATTTCGTTATGACGTTATTTCGTTATGACGTTATTACGTTATTTCGAATTATCGGATATCAATCACGGGAATGTTGTCTTTGTCGTTATAGTAGAGATTCTCTCCGGCCATGCCCCAGATGAAGGTGTAATAGTAGGTGCCGGCAGCGGCGTGCATACTCCACTCGGGCGACATGATGGCCTGATCGTTGTGCAACCAGACGACACGGCTCTCCTCAGGCTGTCCCATGATGTGGGCGATGGTCTGCTCCTGCGGCAGGTTGAAATAGTAGTAAGCCTCGATGCGGCGACCGTGGGTGTGAGGCGGCATCGTGTTCCAGGCAGCGCCGGGGTTGAGCTGCGTCAGACCGAGCTGCAGCTGGCAGGGGCCTTCCTCCAGCACGTCGTTGACGATGAGCTTATAGACGGTGCGGTTGTTGCACTCTTCGAGCGAGCCGACAGGTCCCCATACAGCAGCCTTCAGCGAGCCCTTGCGACCGTCGAGGGTCACCCATTGTGTCTTGTAATGCTGGTGGGCGGTGGCGCTGTTGAGGTAGAATTTCGCAGGCTTGCTGGCATCCTTCGAGCGGAAGAGCACCTCCTTGTTCACATCCTTGTCCTTTGCGATATGGCCGCGGCCAATGTAGAGGGCCTCCTTCGGAGAAAGTGCATATTCCTTGCCATCGACGATGACCACGCCGTCGCCTTCACCACAGTTCACCACGCCGATCTCACGGTTATAGAGGAAATATTTCTCCTTGATGTTGGGGTCTACGTCGAGGCCCAGCTCCCAGAAGTTCTCCAACTTCAGCGTCTTCGTCACAGGCATTGCGCCGCCGAAGATGAAACGGTCGTAGTGAGAGTAGGTGAGCAGGATGGAGTCGGGTGCCATCACCTTCTCCATCACGAAACGCTCGCGCAGCGTCTTTGTGTCATAGCCCTTCACATCCTCTGGGTGGCAGGCCGTCTGAAACTTCACATGTTGGGCACCAACGAATCGGTCGGCTTCCTGTGCATTTGCGGAAACCAATGCTCCGGCCACCAGCACCATTGAAAGAATCGTCTTTTTCATTTTTTATGTTTGTTTTAGTTGATGTTTGCTTTTTCCTCAGCCACGATGCGGCGACGGTTGATCCATACCATCACTACGGTGATGCCGCTAAGCAGACCCATGCCCACATATTCCAGGTTGTTCACGCATTTATAGATGCACCAGCCCAGCAACGACGAGGCAAAATCGAGGGCACCTGCATAGTTGCCTTCTGGTACGCGGGCAGCAGCATCTTGTGTGGCGGCAAAGACTTCGTGGGCAGCCTCGGTAAAGGCCGGAGCCATGTCGGTGACGAAGTAAAGGCCGATGGTCAGGGCGACGAGTCCGATGATGAATGTCTTCACCACGTTGCCTTTCGTATAGGGTAGGACCATGGGGAAGAGATAGAACATGCCAGCCAGCGAGGCCAAGGGCAGGAACTGGTTGCCAGGCAGGAATACGGCCAGCAGGATGGCTACGGGAATCAGCAATAGCGAGACAACAAGTGTCGTGGGATGACCGATAACAAGTGCCGGTGACATGCCGATGTACACTTTCTTACCGTGGAATTTCTTTGCCACTACTTCTTTGGTCTTTTCGGAGATAGGCATCAAACCATCGATAAACAGTCGCGTGATGCGAGGAATCAGCTCCATTACTGCAGCCATTGTCACGCCGAGGAAGAGGATGCTCTTCACGATGGCCATCACGGCATCGGTGCTGGAATCGAAGGTGGCGGCGAAAGCATCAAAGTTCTTGAAGTGATCCCAATGGGCCAGGGCACCGATAAGCCCGCCAACGATAAGACCCAGCACGATGGGCTCGCCCAGCACGCCGAACTTCTTCTTCAATCCTTCAGCATCGATGTCAAGCTTCGAGAATCCGGGAATCTTATCCAACAGCCAGTTGATGCCAATGGCAAATGGGGTGAAGCTCTGGCAGAAAGGCTGTGGGATGCTGATGCCGTCGAGGTCGGTGTAGTATTTCTGGAACTTGTCGGCAGTCAGGTCAGCCATAACCAGCGTGATGATATAGCACGTGATAGCGGCGAAATAACCCCAAGCCATTGAGTGCCCCATCACGAAATAGGCTACTGCGCCGATGAAAGCAAAATGCCAGTAGTTCCACAAGTCTATGTTGACTGTACGCGTACATTTCGTAATAAGCAGGAGGAAATTGATGCCCAAGCAGATGGGGATGATGAGTGCGCCGACGGCCGTGTTGTAGGCGACCGAAGCTGCGGCAGGCCATCCCATATCGAAGACTTTCAGGTCGAGGTCGAAGATGCTCGAGAGGGCCTGCAGAGGGTTGGCGAAGTTGGTGGTGAGCAATGCCGTGACAATGCCTAAGCCCACGAAGCCGACACCTACATAGAGGCCGCTCTTCAGGCTCTTGCCGAACTTCATGCCGATGCATACGCCGATAATCGTAAAGAGTATCGGCATCATCACCGATGCTCCAAAGCTAATGATGTAGCTGAAAACTTGTTCCATTTTTGTGTGATTGATTTGTCAATAGCGTAGATTGGGTGCAAAATTACACATTTTCTTTTAATTAACCTACGAAAAGACAGAAAACTTTCCTATTTCGAAACACCTCAGTCTTGGAAGTAGATACGTTTTACGCGGTTGCTGACGCTGGTCAGTACCTCGTAGGGGATGGTCTCGAGAATGTTGCTGAGCACGGTGACTGGCAGCTGCTTGCCGAAGATTTCCACTTGGTCGCCTTCCTTGCAGTCAATGTCGGTGACATCGATGAGGGCTACGTCCATACAGATGTTGCCCACATACTCCGCCTTCTGTCCGTTGACGATACAGTAGCCGTGACGGTTGCCGAGATGGCGGTCCAGGCCGTCGGCATATCCGATGGGAATGGCGGCGATACGGCTGTCGCGTGTCAGCAGGCCCTTGCGGCTGTAGCCCACCGTCTCGTCCTTTGGCACGTTGCGTATCTGAAGGATGGTGGTCTTCAGAGTGCTGACTGGTTGGAGTGATTCCAGGGGCTCATGGGACTCATTAGGCTCATTGGCCCTATTGGGCTCGTAGGGCTCCACTCCATACAGGCCGATACCTAGGCGGCACATATCCAGCTGACGTTCGGGGAAGTGCTCGATGCCGGCGCTGTTGTCGATGTGACGCAGAATCTTATGGCTGAAGGCAGCCTGCAACTGTTGGCTGGCCTTGTCGAAACGCTCAAACTGTAGGGCTGAGAACTTGTCAAAGTCATCGCTGTCGCTGCCCACGAAGTGTGAGAAGATGGAACGCGGAATAATGGCCTGTTGCGACTTGAGGCGGGCGACGAGCTCGTCTATTTCTTGGGAATCATTAGCATTGAATCCTAGTCGGTGCATACCTGTGTCGAGCTTGATGTGCACAGGCCAGCCTGTGATGCCCTGAGCACGGGCAGCACGGATAAGGGCATCCATGATGCGGAAGGAATAGACCTCAGGCTCCAGGTCGTAATCGAAGAGCGTCTTGAATGAGGACATCTCGGGATTCATCACCATGATGTTCTGAGTGATGCCGGCACGGCGCAGCTCGGCACCTTCATCGGCAGTAGCTACGGCCAGATAGTCGACGCGATGCTCCTGCAAGGTCTTCGCCACCTCGATGGCACCAGCCCCGTAAGCATCGGCCTTGATCATGCACACCATCTTCGTCTCGGGCTTGAGGAAGGAGCGGAAGTGGTTGAGGTTGTTCACGACAGCGTTGAGGTCGACCTCGAGGATGGTCTCGTGTACCTTCTGCTCCAGCTGTTCGGTGATACGCTCAAAGCCGAAGGCACGCGCACCCTTCAGCAGCACAATCTCGTCGTGCATGGAGCGCAGCAGACTGCTCTGCAGGAATTGCTCCACGTCGTCGAAGAAGTGGGAGGCGTGAGGTAAGGGGTGAGAAGTGAGGACTGAAGCCTGGGCCGCAATCTCCGGCCCGATGCCGATGAAATGGTCGATGCCACGCTTCTGCATCAGCTCCGACACCTCGCCATAGAGCTCAACTGGCGACTCGCCCGACTGGTAGATGTCGCTCAAGATCAGCGTCTTGCGTTTGCCATCCTGCTCCGGACGGCGATTCATGAAGTCGAGGGCGATGTCGAGCGAGTTGACGTCGTTGTTGTAGGAGTCGTTGATCAGCGTCAGTCCGCGCTGGCCCTCCTTCACCTCCAGACGCATGGCGATGGGCTCCAGGCGGGCCATCCGCTCAGCTATCTGCTCAGGTGTCAGGCCGAGGTAGAGGGCTACGGTGGCGCAGGTGATGGAGTTCTCGATGCTGGCCTCGTCGATGAAGGGAATCTCATAGCTGCCTTCCACATCTTTATATTTATAGGCGACGTGGCAGCCTTCAGTCTTGACGAACATAGGCGCTTTCTCGCTGAAGCGGCTCCAGCCGATGCGCTCTCCCTGATACTGCGAACGGCGCACGCAACGACTCACGGTGTCGTCGTCTGAGGGGTAGACAATGACCTCGGCATCGTGGAAGAGCTGCAGCTTCTCCATGCATTTCTCGTCAAGCGAGCGGAAGTTCTCCTGATGGGCCATTCCTAATGAGGTGAGCACGCCGATGGTGGGCTGGATGATGTCGCGCAGGGCCAGCATCTCGCCTGGCTGGCTGATGCCTGCCTCGAAGATGCCGATGCGTGAGTTCTCGTTCAGCAGCCACACGCTGAGCGGCACGCCTATCTGCGAGTTGTAGCTGCGGGGCGATCGGGTGATGGCATACGAGGGCCTGAGTATTTGGTAGAGCCATTCCTTCACCCACGTCTTGCCGTTTGAGCCGGTGATGCCGACGATAGGGATGCTGAACTCGTCGCGATGGCGCTCGGCCAGCCGTTGCAGGGCGGCCAAGGGCGAGGGCACCTTCAGGAAGTTGGCATCGGGATAGACCTCCGTAGGGAGGCTTTCCACCACGAAGTTCCTCACGCCGCGACGGTAGAGGTCGTCGATATACTTATGCCCGTCGTTGCGCTTGGAGCGAAGGGCGAAGAAGAGTGTCTGCTCAGGAAAGCAGAGCGAGCGGCTGTCGGTGAGCAGCCATCCGATGTTGGCATCGGTTGAACCATAGCGGCGGGCGCCTATCAGCGTCGCTATCTTGACGATATTGTAGGTCATTTTTTGAGATAAGAGGTTTGAGGTAAGAGGTTTTATGGGCGCAAAATTACTAAGAAAGAAGAAAAGAAACAAGTTTTGTGTATGAAAAAATCACAAAAAAGAAGGCTCGTCCCCCCCTTAGGGGGTATCATCAGGAAATCTTCTTTCTTTGCAGCCAAATCTCGATGGAATTGATGATGTTCTGCCATAGGATGTAGCAGCCGGGCCCTACGGAGGAGAGTGGATGCAGATAGGTGTAGCTCAGCCAGATGGCGAAGGCCGTGTTCTTCTGCCCCAGGCCCTGG
>JAGAAJ010000140.1 GCA_017615355.1 Prevotella sp. | reverse complement strand
TCAGTCTCGAAGGCGAACTGCGCACTCGCGACAACACGAAGACCACGGATCGCTGGAGTATCGGACTTGGTGTCGATTACAAAGTTGCCAAGTGGCTCAAGGCCTCTGCTGGCTATGAGTTGCTCTACGATCATAACGAGCGCATCAGTTATTTTGACGAGACTGACGACGAGGTGCTTGATGGTGATGCCGATGCTGGCGATCCCAAGAAGTGTGCTGATTACTGGGGCACGCGCCATCGTTTCAATGTCTCGCTGACATTCGACAGGAAACTCTTTGGCGACTTCAAGATATCATTGCGTGAGCGCTGGCAGTACACCTGGCGCCCAGAGTATACCGTCAGCGAGCGCTGGAGTTATCTCGACAATGCTTATGATGGCAAGGAGAAAACCTACAACGGCAGGGGCAAGAATGTGCTGCGCAGCCGTCTGCAGGTGGAGTACGACAAGAAAGGGCTCAACATCACGCCCTACGCCAACGTGGAGTTCTTCAACGCCTGGAGCCTGCAGAAGGTGCGCTATACAGTGGGTCTCGATTGGAAACTATCCAAGCAGCACTCCCTCGGAGCCTTTTATCGCTATCAATACGTTCGCAGCGATGATGACGACTTGGAACCCAATCGCCATCTCTTAGGTGTCAGTTATAAGTTTAAGTTCTAACAATAATCCCCTGCTCGATTGAGCAGGGGATTATTGTTGTTATTTGCCAAATAGCTGGTCGAGTAGGGTGTAGAAGGCAGGATCCTCGCCGATGATGGTCTTCACGATCTTGCCATCGGGGCCTACGATGATCTTCGTGGGGAATCCCTCGATCTCGTACTGCTCGAGCAGATCCGAGTTGCGTGGGTTGTACACATGCATCCAAGGCAACTCGTATTTCTCTACAGCAGCCTTCCATTTCTCCTCAGGGTCGTTACAGTCGATGCCAAGGATCTCAAACTTGCCAGCATACTTCTGATAGTACTCCTTCATCTGTGGGATACCCTTGATGCACCAGCCGCACCACGATCCCCAGAAGTCGAGGATGACGTGCTTGCCACGCAGACTGGAGAGGGTGAGGGGCTTGCCATTGATGTCGTTGAGTGTGAAGTCAGGTGCTTCGATGCCGTCGCCCACAGCAGCAACCTCTGCTGTCTCTGTGGCGATGGGCTCTGGCTCTGCCTGTTGTTTCTTGCTGTTGTCAGCACAGCCACTGATGGCCACAACGGCCATGATGAGGCTCAGATAAATCTTCTTCATGTCTTTTTCCATTGTTAGCGTGAGTGAATCACCTTCTTGGTCTTGCCGCCCTCCTTCACGATGTAGATGCCGCGAGGCAGCATGGCTTCTTTGGAGATACGGCGACCATTGAGGTCGTAATAGTATTGACGGTCAGACCCGCTGTTGACGATATGGTTGATGGCCGAGGTGGCGTTCTCCTTGACGTTGGCAGTATCAAACACTTGTTTGCCAGTGCCTGAGTATTGGATGGTGCCAGCAGCCTTGATGCAGTAGCCGCCTACCTCGCTGATGGTCAGCGTGCCGCCTGTCATGTAGAATATTCCGCTGTTCTCGTCCTCATGGTCCTTTAGCGTACCTGTCTGTATCGTGTCCTTCAGTTCCACTTGTATGCCGTCGTCCTCAACGCCGCTGATGTTCAGCACACCGCTGCTCATGAGGAAATACTGCTGACAGTGGATGCCGTCTTTCTTGGCGCCTGTGATGTTCAGCGTACAGTTCTTCACCTCCACATATTCTTTACTGTAGACAGCGTGGCTGAAGGCGCTGCTGATATTCAGTGTTCCCTTGCCTGCAAACTCCGTATGGCCCTTGCAGTGGAAACAGCCTTTCGACGTGGTATCGGCCACGCCGTCGCTCAGGGTATTTACTGTTTTGTCGGTGATGCTTACCTTGATACGCTTGCCGTCCTTGATGTGTACGGCCGAGCTGTCAGGGTTAGCCAAAGTCAGTCCGTCAAGTTTCAGTGTTGCCTTGTATTCACCAATGAAGTAGAACTCGCCATTATCTGTCTCACCCTTGAGTGAGTAGATAATTTCGCCAGGGTTGGCGGTATCGGTAGAGGTCTGGATGAGTTTGACATGCGACGACTCGCCGCTGGGGCAACTTACGTAGTTGCTGATCTCTTCGGGGATGGTGACGGTGGCTTTTGTGCCGTTATAGACGACGGCCACGGTGTAAGTCTTAGTTGTAGCAGCACTGGCAGCCATGCTCAAGAGTACAGCTGCCAGTGTCATAAGAAATTTATTCATTGATTATCAATGGTGTCAGTTATCAATTGTCAATTGTAAATTTATCAATTGAATTAGATTCCCAGTGCTTCCTTAGCCTTGTCGGCAGCGGCATCGACAGCCTCGCCGGCCTGCTCCTTGGCAGCGTCCTTCACTTCCTCAGCCTTCTCAGCGGCAGCGTCGGCAGCATCCTCGGCAGCGCCCTCGATGGCATCGCCAGCAGCACCTACGGCTGATGACAGACTGCTCACGACGGCCTCAGCGGGTACGGCAGTCAGCGCATTGATAGCACTGTTGATGGTCTCGTTGTCACCAGCGAAGGCCTTGATCTTCTCAGCATTCTCCTTCAGGAAATCCTGAACCTTAGCCACATACTCCTTGGCCACCTCGGGGTTGTTGCCAATGAACTCCTTGATCTTCTCCTGGACTGTGGCGAGCACCTCCTGGAACTTGCCTGCGTCCTGAGCCTCGATCTGCTCTGACAGGGCCGAAGTGATCTCACTCACTGCTGCCTCAACGTCCACACCCTCAGCCTCAGCGGGAGCCTGAGCCTTGTTAGTACATGCTGCAAAACCGATGGCAAACATAGCCACCACTGCGAATAATACCTTCTTCATAATGCTTTCTTTTTTAAATTAAACGAAAATGGTCTTGATTTTCGGCAACAAAATTACACCTTTTTTGAATAAGTTGTCACATATGAAAGCGAATTTTAACTTTTTTAGTAATTTTGCACCCTGTTTTCAGAGATAACAAGATAAATATGACGACATCATTGACATTTCAGCCGAAACTGTTTTCGGCACTTAGGCATTACGACCGCCGCCAGTTGACGACCGACCTGCTGGCTGGTATTATCGTGGGCATCGTAGCCCTGCCGTTGGCTATCGCCTTCGGTATCGCCTCGGGCGTCACCCCTGAGAAGGGTATCATCACCGCCATCGTAGCCGGTCTTATCATCTCCGTTTTTGGTGGTTCAAAGGTTCAGATTGGTGGTCCGACGGGCGCATTCATTATTATTATTTATGGCATCATCCAGCAGTATGGCTTCGAGGGCCTGACCATCGCCACGCTCATGGCTGGTGTGTTCCTAATCATGTTTGGTGTGCTCCATTTAGGCACTATCATCAAGTACATCCCTTATCCCATTGTCGTGGGCTTCACCTCGGGTATCGCCCTGACCATCTTCACAACGCAGATCAAAGATCTGCTCGGACTGTCGATGGTGATCGTGCCCTCCGACTTCATCGAGAAGTGGATTGCCTATTTCGAGGCCTTCGATACCATTGAGCGTTGGAGTGCTCTCGTTGGCGTTGGTTCTGTGGCGATCATCGCCCTTTGGCCGAAAATCACCAAGCGCAGCGCTCTGGGCAAGTTGCCTGGCTCACTGATCGCGATCATCATCATGACCGTTGTCGCTCTGCTGCTGAAGCAGTATGCTGGTATCACCACTATCGAGACCATTGGCGACCGTTTCTCTATCTCGGCCACGCTGCCTGGTGCTGCGATGCCAGACCTCTCGTGGGACGCTGTCAAAGGACTTGTCTCGCCTGCCATCACCATCGCCATCCTTGGTGCCATCGAGTCGCTGCTCTCTGCTACTGTGGCCGATGGTGTTATCGGCGATCGTCATAATTCCAATACAGAGTTGGTTGCTCAGGGCATGGCCAACTTGGCTTCGCCCCTCTTTGGCGGTATCCCTGCTACTGGTGCCATTGCCCGTACGATGACCAATATCAATAATGGTGGCCGTACGCCTGTGGCTGGTATCGTCCATGCCATTGTGCTTACGCTGATCTTCCTCTTCCTCATGCCGCTGGCACAATACATCCCGATGGCCTGTCTGGCTGGTGTACTCGTCGTCGTGAGTTATAATATGAGTGGCTGGCGTTCGTTCACGAGCATCCTGAAGAATCCCAAGAGCGACGTCATCGTACTCTGGGTCACCTTCCTGCTGACAGTCATTTTCGACCTTACTATCGCCATCGAGGTGGGGCTGCTCTGCGCTTGCCTACTCTTCATGCGTCGAATGGCAGAGACTACCGACGTGAAGGTTATCTCGCAGGAGATCAATCCTGAGGAGGAAGACAGTGACTTCCAGATGGGCAACCTCGAGCATCTCACCATCCCTGAGGGTGTCGAGGTGTACGAGATCAATGGTCCTTACTTCTTCGGAGCAGGTAACCGCTTCGAGGAGATCATGGGTGCCCTGCGCCATCAGCGCCTCAAGCCCCGAGTGCGAATTATCCGAATGCGTAAGGTGCCGTTTGTTGATTCTACGGGTATCCACAACCTCACGAACCTCTGTCTCATGTCGCAGGATGAGGGTATCCAGGTGGTACTCTCGGGTGTGAATCCCGCGGTACAGGCTGTGCTCCATAAAGC
>JAGAAJ010000017.1 GCA_017615355.1 Prevotella sp. | reverse complement strand
TCTTCGCCCTCAGGGCGCTTCAGGCGTGAGTGCTTCGCCCACGTCTGTCCCAACCACACACTCCAGCGGGGATGCAGCGTTGCGAGAAAGAACTGGCACACTTTGCTATGGAAGAGCCAGCGCAGGAACTTGAACTTCTTGCTCGGATCGCCCAGACCGTCGCCGTGGGCAAGATAGAAGACCTTACCATAGATCTCAGTCGTCAGCGGCTGTCGATGAAGGATGACGCCACACTCTTTTTCCAGGTAGCCGAAGGTCCAGATATCGTGGTTGCCGGTAAAGTAGTGCACCTCGACGCCCATATCGGTCAGCTCCGACAATTTCCCAAGGAAACGGCTATAGCCGCGAGGCACCACATACTTGAATTCAAACCAGTAGTCGAACATATCGCCCAAGAGATAGACGGCGCCAGCCTTCTCTTTGATGCTGTCGAGGAAGCGTACGAGACGGCGCTCCTGCATCCGCCTGTGCTCAATGGCCCACGAGCCGAGGTGGGCGTCGCTGAGAAAATAGACTGGTTTCATCTTTTAGTCAAATCCTAATTCCACTCTTGCTTCTTCGCTCATCATCGACTGGTCCCATGCAGGCTCGAAGACGAGGTTGACAGTAGCACCCTTCACGCCTTCAACACTCTCTACCTTTGTGCGCACATCCTCCAGAATGTAGTCGGCAGCAGGACAGTTGGGTGCCGTAAAGGTCATCTCCAATTCCACGACGGCGTCGTCCTTCACGTCAATCTTGTAGATCATCCCAAGGTCAAAGATATTGACGGGAATTTCCGGATCGTAGACCGTCTTCAGCACGTCCACGATGCGCTCTTCTATCTGGGTCTTCTCTTCTTGTGTCATAAACGTGGGCAAAAATACAACATTTTTGCCGATTTTCCAAAGATTTGGCTGATTATTTGCTATCGGCAGCCTTCGCGCGCGCGTAGAATAATAATGTGTGAGGCTGGCTTAGAGCTTTCCTGACTCGTGATAGGAGAAATATTGTCCGTCAGTAATGATGACGTGGTCGAGGAAACGGATGTGCATCACATCGCAGGCATTCTTCAGGCTCTTTGTCAGGGAGTCGTCGCTCTTGCTGGGTGTGAGACTGCCCGAGGGATGGTTATGGCAGACGACGAGAACGGTAGCGTTGCAGACAACGGCCTCGCGCATGACGATTCGCACATCGACGGGAACCTCGGCAATACCGCCGTGAGCGATGCACTTCTTCTTGATGAGTCGGAAACTTTGGTTGAGATAGAGTGCCCAGAATTCCTCTGTGTCAAAGTCCTGCATCACAGGATGCATATAGCGGTAGACGAGTGTCGCCGTACCCAGGTCGGGGCGTTCCTCGGGCATTTCCTGCTGACGGCGCTTGCCCAACTCGCAGGCAGCGAGGATGGTGATGGCCTTCGCCTCGCCCACGCCCTTGTAGTCCATCAACTCGCGAATCGACATCTTGCCCAGCGTGTTCAGGTTGTTGTTGCAGTCTTCCAGTATCTGCTGCATCAGCTCCACAGCACTCACACCAGGACAGCCCGACCCCACGAGGATAGCCAGCAGCTCGGCCTTTGTCAGCGACTGCGGCCCCTTGTCGCGCAGTTTCTCACGTGGCTGGTCATCAGGCGACCAATTGGCAATGGTCAGTTTCTCGCTCATTTATAGAAGTTCTTTTCAAAGGCGGTGAACTCATCCTGACCGAGCACGCAGCGTTTCCACCAAGCCTTGATGAAGCCAAGGCCGTAGCCCATCAGCTGGACAAAAGCGGCAGGCACGCTGAGCAGGCCGACGTAGGCGCTTTTGTTTTGGAGGCTGGAGTGAACGAAGATGAGAAGGCTGTAAAGCAAGATGGGCACCCAGGGCAGTAGGCAGAGCCAGCGCCACTGGTCGTTGCTGCAGTAATACATCAGCAGTCGGCCAACGGCTGAAATCAACACAAGACCGATGACGCCGACGGTGAATACCGTTGGCAGCAGATGTACCAACTTCAATGTGCCAGGATGGCGCTTGGTGAGATTGATGCGTGCGATGCCGCTATTGAACACCTGTCGGAAGAATTTGCGGAAGTCGGTGCGCCGCTTGTGCCACACCCAGGCCTCAGGGATGAGGGCCGTCTTGTGGCCAGCCTCTACGATACGGTAGCTGAAGTCGATATCCTCGCCGAAACGCATCTTCGAGAAGCCGCCCAGCTCGTTCCACACCTCGCGGCGAACGCCCATATTGTAGGAGCGCGGGAAGAACTTGTCCATCTTCGTCTTTCCGCCGCGAATGCCGCCAGTAGTGAAGAACGAGGTCATCGAGTAGCTGATGGCCTTCTGCACAGGCGTAAAGTCAGGGTGGGCCGAGTCGGGACCTCCCCAGGCATCACAAGAGGGGAGGGAAGAGAGGCGTGAGGTGAGAGCTTCGTTGACAGCAGCAAGATAACCTTCAGGCAGTACCACATCCGAGTCGAGTACGATGAGCCATTCGCCCTGTGCCCGCTCAGCGCCGTAGTTGCGGCTCTGGCCGGGACCGCTGTTGTCCTTGTAGTAATAATGCAAATCAAGGATGCCTGCGAACTCGTCGCAGACATCCTTGCAAGGTGTCTTGGATCCGTCTTCCACGATAATCACCTCGAAGTCCTTTAAGGTCTGCCCAGCCAGGCTGCCCAGCAGCTCACGGACTTCGTCAGGGCGGTTGAAGACAGGAACGATAATGCTGTATTTCATTTACTCCTTGGCTCTTGCCAGGTAGCTACCATCGCGGGTGTCGACCTGGATCAGGTCGCCCTCGTTGATGAACAGGGGCACGCGCACCTCGACGCCAGTCTCCAGGGTTGCAGGCTTCAGCGTGTTCGTAGCGGTGTCGCCCTTGATACCAGGCTCGCTGTGGGTGACGCGCAGGACGGTCTTCACGGGCATCTCAGCGTAGAGGATGGTGCCGTCGGTGGTGTCGCTGACCACGGAGACGGTGTCGCCTTCCTTCATGTACTCATGGCCGATCACCAGGTCGTTGGCGATGGGAATCTGCTCGAAGGTCTCGTTGTTCATAAAGATGCGGCCCGACTGGTCCTCGTAGAGGTACTGGTAGTCGCGGTGCTCGATGATCACGTCCTCCAGCTTCTCGCCGATGTTGTAGCGGCGCTCCAGCACGCGACCGTCGCTGACGTTCTTCAGCTTGATGTTCATGATAGTGTTACCCTTACCCGGCTTGCGGTGCTGGAAATCGATGCAAACCCAAATGCCTCCGTCCATACGGATGGCTGTTCCTTTCTTAATGTCTTGTGAGTTAATCATATAAAATAATACCTTAATATGTTATTTTCGGCTGCAAAGGTACGAAATAATGGGCGAAAAACAAAAGAAAATGCCATTTTTCTCTCAGTTTTCTTGCGTAATTGAAAAGATTTGTGTAATTTTGCAGCCCGTTAGCCCTCATAGGGCCCGTATGTCAAGAGAAATAATCAAACAACAATAATAATATAATAAGGATTCAAAACGATGAAAAGAACATTTCAGCCCCACAACCGCCGTCGCGTGAACAAGCATGGATTCCGCGAGCGCATGGCTACAAAGAACGGTCGCCGCGTGCTGGCTAGCCGCCGCGCCAAGGGCCGCAAGAAGCTGACCGTAAGTGATGAGCGTCACGGCAAGTAAGACATCCACTGAGTGGAACAATCAATAAATGAGGCAAACAGGTCTTTTGTGGACTGTTTGTCTCGTTTGTTTCAGTTTATAAAATAAGATATGTTTAAGAGTTTCAACGGATACAATCTCATCGACGCTTACCATAAGCTGAATCATGAGAAGAGGTATCACCCTGGAAGGGTTTTCAAGAAATGGGTAGAGGCCGCTGTCATCGTGTTGATCACGCTGGTGCTGTGGAATCTTCCAAGTGAATCATTCGGCATAGAGGGACTGAACACGGTGCAGCAGCGCATCATCGCCATCTTTGCCTTTGCCACGCTGATGTGGATTATGGAGGTGGTGCCCTCGTGGGCTACCAGTGTCTCCATCATCGGACTGATGCTTGTGTTCTGTAGCAATTCAGGCGTGAAATGGATGTGTAATCCTGATGAAGTAGGACCGCTGCTCAGCTACAAGGGCGTGATGGCCTGCTTCGCCGACCCTGTTATCATGCTGTTCATAGGTGGTTTCATCCTGGCTATCGCTGCCACGAAGACGGGCCTCGACGCCCAGCTGGCAAAGGTGCTGCTGAAGCCTTTCGGCAAGCGTAGCGAGATGGTGCTGCTGGGCTTCCTGCTCATCACTGGCCTGTTCTCGATGTTCGTCTCGAACACGGCTACCGCAGCTATGATGCTGACGTTCCTCACACCTGTATTCAAGCAGCTGCCTCCTGAGGGCAAGGGCCGCATCGCCCTGGCGCTGTCTATTCCTGTAGCTGCCAACTTGGGTGGCATGGGCACGCCTATCGGCACCCCTCCCAACACCATCGCCCTGAAATACCTGAACGACCCCGATGGCCTGAACATGGGTCTGGGCTTCGGTCAGTGGATGATGTTCATGGTGCCCTTGGTGATATTGCTGCTGTTTATCGGTTGGATTCTGCTTAGGAAGATGTTCCCCTTCACGCAGAAGACCATCGAGCTGAACATCGAAGGTGGCATGAAGCCCGGCTTGCAGTCGAAGATTGTGATTGTGACCTTCATCGTCACCGTATTGCTGTGGCTGCTCGACTCCGTGACAGGTATCAACTCCTATACTGTAGCACTCATACCCTTCGTGGTCTTCGCTATGGCCGGCATCATCAGCCGTAAGGATCTGGAGGAAATCAACTGGAGTGTCATCTGGATGGTGGCTGGCGGCTTCGCCCTTGGCTATGGCCTGAATCAGTCGGGCTTGGCAGATCTGGCCGTAAAGAGCATTCCCTTCGGCGACTTCTCGCCGCTGTTTATCCTCCTGCTGTCAGGTGTGATTTGCTACCTGCTCTCCAACTTCATCTCCAACTCGGCTACGGCCGCCTTGCTGATGCCTATCCTCGTGGTGGTGTGCTCAGCGATGCAAGACAAGCTCGACGCTATTGGAGGTACCTCGACGGTACTCATCGGCGTGGCCATCGCCTCGTCGAGTGCAATGGTGCTGCCCATCTCGACACCTCCCAACGCCTTGGCCTATGCCACCAACCTGGTGCAGCAGAAAGACATGGCGCGTATTGGCATCATCGTGGGCATCATCTCAATGGTTGCCGGCTATGCCCTGCTCTATGCGATGGGCATTCTGCACGTCATCTGATCACTTCGAAGAGAAGAAAGCACTCGGGCAGATGTTCAGCTGCAGCCAGGCCCAGTCCTGCCACACCTCGTGATTGCCAGATGCAATTCGGTCGAGCGTCTCTGTGCCCAGTATGGTTGAATAGCCTGCCGACAAAGTAACATCCTTCTTTAGCTTGGCCGTGAGTTCCACATCGAATTCATGGCCAAGTTCTTTCTTTAAGTCAGTTATCTGAGTGGCCGTCATCAGGTAATGATAGTTGAGATCCAAGCGCACCTTTTTGCAGATTTGCGAAGAGATGCTGCCCTTGATGTCCTGCAGTCCCCATGTGAGCGTATTGCCGAAAAAGTCCATGGAGCCGAAGAATCTGTGATAAGAGCCGTAGAGGGCATTGAAGGCGTTCCATTTCGGGTTGTCATAGTTGTTGCCGCTCATGTAGTCATAGCCGGCGCTGAGTTTAAACCTCCGCTGGGGAGTGAAGGTATAGCTGATGTTGCCTGAAGCCATAAAAGCCTCTACCTGGCGCAGGCTCGTCTTTCCCATCTGGTAGTAAAAGGATCCGCGGATGTTCCAGGAGAGTGGACGACCGAAGGAATAGGAGATGTCTGTGCCGAAAGTCTGCATATAGTTGGTGCGGCCATGTCCTTCATCGCCTCGCTCATAGCCTACGTTCAGCGCCAAGAGCGACACGTCCAGCGGAGTCATCGGTGAGCCATAGTGATACCATAGTCCCTCCATATTCTTATAGGGCATGGGTCCCTCGTAATAGTCGCCTCTGTTGGCCTTCTCCTGATTCATGGCCAGGATGAGGTGCACACGGTGATGAAGGTCCCAGCTCTCATAGCCCAGCTTCAGGGCATCATGCCGGAAGTTCTCCATGTCCCAGTCCTGTGTGCCCAGGATGCGCTCATCGTCGTAGGACAGTTGTTGCCGTCCTATCTGGGCGAAGAAATGTCTGCCGAAGGTCATCTTGGCCCAAGCCTCACTGATGGTGGCCTTTCCGTCGGTCTGTCTGATATCGTCCTGCCCCCACAATCCAGTATGCTGGACAGAGGCTTTCAGCTCCAAGTCGCTGCGCTTGAAGTCGAATGACAGGCGTGCCCGCTCGCTGATATAGTTGGCGGACTGCTGGCCCTCGTATCGCTGCTTGAGGGCACCGTTGTTGTGTTCGCCGCGTGTGCGCAGCTGTGCTTCGATGTTCAGGTTGTTGCTCTGGGCATTTGCGGTCAAGGCCATCAGGGCGATGACGGTAGTCAGCAGATGTCTCTTCATATCTGTCTTTTTGTTTTTGTTTGTCTTGGTGTGAGTCTTAGAATTGGTTCTCCACGATGTCGGTCAGGACGTCTGCCATCGAAAGGCCGGCTGCACGCACCTGCTGGGGAATGAAACTGGTGGCAGTCATTCCAGGCGTGGTGTTGATCTCGAGCATGGTGATGTCTCCCTTCGGCGAGATGATGTAGTCGATGCGAATGATGCCGTTGCAATGCAGGATGTCGTAGATGGCAGCGGTAAGCTGCTGGGCTCTTTCGGCCTGCTCGGCAGGGATGCGGGCAGGCGTGATTTCCTCTACCTGTCCGTTGTATTTGGCATCGTAGTCAAAGAACTCGTTCTTCGTCACCACCTCCGTCACAGGGAAGACCACGCTCTTGTCCTTCGTCTTATAGCAGCCGACAGTGATCTCCGTGCCTTCGAGGAAAGATTCTATCATTACTTCGTCGCTTTCCATCATTGCCACACGCATAGCTGGTGCCAGCTGATCAGGATTCTTCACCTTGCTCACGCCGAAGCTGCTGCCGTCGCAGGCGGGTTTAACGAAGCACGGCATGCCTACGGCCTCCACAATCTTCTGCTCATCCAACTCCTGCTCCTGTCCGCGGCGAACCAGCACACTCTCTGCTACTCTGACGCCGTAGCCCTTCAGGTATTGGTTGAGCACGAACTTGTCGAAGGTCATTGCCTCTACTAGCACATTGCTGGTGCTGTAGGGGATATGCAGCAGTTCGAAGTATCCCTGCAGGATGCCGTTCTCGCCTGGCGTGCCGTGTATGGTGATGTAGGCGTAGTCGAAATGACGTGTCTTGCCTCCCTCGCGGAAGGAGAAATCGTGCATCTTTACTCGCGACGTGGTGCCGTCGGACAGGTCCACCTGCCAGTCGGTGCCCTTCATCTCTACGACGTAGACATTATAGCGCTCCTTGTCGAAGAAGGAGTATAAACCTTGGGCTGAACGCAGCGAGACATCGTGCTCGCTGCTGTCACCGCCACAGACAATGGCTATTGTTCTTTTCTGTTGTTTCATGTTTATTGTGTCAAATAGAACTAATAATACTTATGTGAATGATGAATTGTTTTCTGATGTGTTGAGACGGCGGCGCCACTTGTCGACAAGGGCCTGCAGGTCGTCGGGCAGGGGAGAGGTGAAGTCCATTTGCTCACCTGTCTTCGGATGGATGAAGCCCAGCGTCTGGGCGTGCAGGGCCTGTCGCGAGCAGAGCTTAAAGCAGTTTTGCACGTAGGCCTTGTAGCTGGCTGTACGCTCTCCGCGCAGTATCTCGCAGCCTCCATAGCGTTCATCGGCAAAGAGCGGATGCCCGATATGCTTCATGTGGGCACGGATCTGGTGCGTGCGTCCTGTCTCCAGACGGCACTCCACCAGCGTAGTGTATCCATAGCGCTCCAGCACTTTGTAGTGGGTGATGGCGGGCTTGCCGGTATCGCTGTCAGGAGGGAAGACCGCCATCCGCAACCTGTCTTTCGGATCGCGGCCGATGTTGCCCTCTATGCGCCCCTCGTCCTCCACAAAGTTGCCCCACACCAGGGCCACATAGCTGCGATGTGTCTCGTGATGGAAGAACTGCTTGCCCAGGTTCGACTTCGCCGCAGCCGTCTTTGCCACGACCAGCAGTCCGCTGGTGTCCTTGTCGATGCGGTGCACCAATCCCACCTGCGGGTCGTTGGGGTCATACGTAGGGAGGTTGCGCAGATGCCAGGCGATGGCGTGCACCAGCGTGCCGTGAAAATTGCCGCAGCCGGGATGCACCACCAGGCCTGCCGGCTTGTAGATGACCATCAGCTCGTCGTCTTCATAGCGCACATCGAGCGGCATCTCTTCTGGCACGATGGTGGTGTCGAAGTGCGGACGAGTGAGTCGAAGGCTGATGACGTCGCCTGCGCGAACCTTATAATTGCTCTTGACGGGTTTGTCGTTGACGAAGAGGAATCCGCCCTCGGCAGCCTGCTGTATGCGGTTGCGGCTGGAGTGCTGGGTGTGCTCAGTAAGGTATTTGTCGATGCGCAAAGGTACCTGACCGCGGTCTACCTCGATGCGCAGATGCTCATATAGCTGGCCGTCGCTGTCAGAGGCCGACACGTCGTCGCCATCCATCAGCTCAGCCAGCTCGTCGTCTTCGAGCAGCTCATCAATGTCTCTGTCAGGTTCCATGCTCATGGTTTACATGTTTTCCAGCTCGTTGGGATCTACGGGCACGAAGTCGTCCTCCGTTCCGTATTCCTCATCAAACATCGGCAGCCCGTTGTCGTTCGACTGGGAGTCGTCCATTGGCGGCAGCTCAAAGTAGTCGTCGCCGCCAAAGTCATTCCAAGAGCCATTGCCGATGATGAGCGTTATCTGCGATTCGCGTGCCACCATATCGCCCGTATGCAGGTCGCGGCCATCCAGCTTCATTCCGTACACCCAGTCCTTGTCGCCGTCGATGAGTTTTGGCGGCAGCACATGCAGGTCGAGGGCCTGCAGTTTTGCCACAGCCACGCGATAGCTGCAGTTGTCCACGATGTCGGGGATTCTCACTCGGGGTATGGTGAGCGAGTTGATGGTGACGTAGATGATGCGGCCCTCCTTCACGTTCATGCCTTTTTCAGGCGACTGCACGACGATGCTGCCGGCGGGCATATCCTTTAGGTAGGTGGAGTCGTTGGCCTCGATGCGCAGGCCCAGTTCTTCCACCGCCTCTTGTGCCTCGAGGTAGTTCTTGCCATAGAGGTCGGGCACCTCGATGCCCTCGCCGTGGTGAGTGTACTTCAGCAGCCACCACTTCAGGCCGACCAGGAGCAGCACCACGAATGCCACCATACCCAGCAGGTTGAGCCACAGGTGCCAGCTGGCGAACTTCTTGAGGAAATTCTTTGCTTTCATACTTACAATCTATTATGCCAATGCCTGTGCGAAGGTGCGGCCGTACTCGCGGCAGTCGCCGAGCTCCGTCTCGTCAGGCACCCACAGCTTGGCGATGCCGTCGTTGACCAGCTCGAAGCCGGCCTCCTGCAGCTTGGCGCTGATCTGCTTCACCGAACCGCCACCCCAGCCGTAGCTTCCGAAGGCTGCGGCCTTCTTCTGCTTGAATTTCAGGCCGCTGGCCATCTCCAGGAGTCCTGCGATGGCGAAGGAATGGCCGTTGTTGATGGTGGGCGAGCCTACGAGGACGGCTTTCGAGCGCCACATCTCGGTGAGGGCGTCGTTCTTGTCGTCGCGGTTGATGTTCATGATCTTCACTGTCGTCTCAGGTGCCACGTCGCGGATGCCGTCGGCAATGGCCTCGGCCATCTTGCGTGTCGACTGCCACATCGTGTCGTAGACAATCGTCACCTGATTCTCCTGATAGGCGTTGCTCCACAGCTTGTATTTTTCGATAATCTGCTGGGGATTCTCCTTCCAGATGACGCCGTGCGAGGGGCAGATGAGCCTGATGGGCAGGTTCATGGCCTCAATCTGCGGAATCTTCTTCGCCACCATCGCGTTGAAGGGGTTGAGGATGTTGGCGTAGTATTTCTCTGCCTCATACATCATGTCGGCCTCGTTGACGCGGTCGTTGTAGAGCGACTCCGATGCGAAGTGCTGGCCGAAGGCGTCGTTCGAGAACATGATGCCGCCGTCGCCGTCGTAGTAGGTGAGCATCGAGTCGGGCCAATGCATCATCGTCATTTCCACAAAGGTCAGCGTGTGCTGTCCCAGGGAGAGCGTGTCGCCCGTCTTCACGTTGACGAAGTTCCAGTCCTGATGGTAGTGGCCGCGGATGATGGCCTCGCCCTTCTTCGTACAGTAGATGGGCGTGCCGGGAATCTCGCGCATCAGTTCGGGCAGGGCACCGCTATGGTCGATCTCGTTGTGGTTCATCACAATGAAATCGATGGTTTTCAAGTCTATCTCCTGCTTCAGACGGCTGACAAACTCCTTGTCGTAGGGTTGCCAGACGGTGTCGATGAGCGCCACCTTCTCGTCGCGCACAAGGTAGGAGTTGTAACTGGAGCCGCGATGTGTCGACAGCTCGTCGCCGTGGAAATGCGTCAGTTCCCAGTCGACCTTGCCGACCCAGCTGACTTTATCTGTTAGTTGCTTTGCCATATTTCAATGTTTAATGCTAATTGCCAATCGCTAATTGCTAATCACCGAATCACTCCAAGTAGGTGTATCCGTAAAGGCCGCTGCGGTAGTTGGAGAGGAATTCCTTGCCTTCCTCCAGCGAAATCTTGCCCTGCTTCACGCTCTTCGTCACCCAGACCTCGAGCTGGCGTACAAGCTTCTTCGGATTGTACTGCACGTATTCCAGCACTTCCTCAACGGTCTCGCCGTCGATGATCTGGTCGATGTGGTAGTGGCCGTCCTTCACCGAGATGTGCACGGCGGTGGTGTCGCCAAAGAGGTTGTGCATGTCGCCGAGTATTTCCTGATAGGCACCTACGAGGAAGACGCCGAGGTAGTAGTCCTCATTCTTCTTCAGCGCGTGCACGGGCAGCGAGTGCGAGTTATGACGGTTGGTGGTGAAGTTGGCAATCTTGCCGTCCGAGTCGCAGGTGATGTCCTGGATGGTGGCATTGCGCGTGGGCCTTTCGTCCAGTCGCTGGATGGGCATGATGGGGAAGACCTGGTCGATGGCCCACGAGTCGCTGAGGCTCTGGAAGAGCGAGAAGTTGCAGAAATACTTGTCGGCCAGCAGCTTGTCAATCTTCATCAGTTCCTCGGGGATGTGCTTCAGCGTCTTGGCCAGCGCATGGATCTCGTGGCACACGCTCCAGTACATCGCCTCCACCTCGGCTCGTGTCTTCAGGTCGACGATGCCGTGCGAGAACAGGTCGAGCACCTCTTCGCGTATCTGCTCGGCGTCGTGCCAGTCCTCAAGGACATTGCGCGGCGAGAGGTTGTCCCAGATCTCGTAGAGGTCCTTCACCAGCTGGTGTGAGTTCTCGTCGGGCTCAAACTCCTCGGGCATCTCGGGCAGAGAGGCCGTCTCCAGCACGTCGATGACCAGCACCGAGTGGTGGGCAGCCAGCGAGCGACCGCTCTCCGTGATGATGTTGGGATGGGGAATCTCGTTCTTGTTGGCTGCGTCGACGAAGGTGTAGATACAGTCGTTCACATACTCCTGAATCGAGTAGTTGACAGAGCTCTCGCTCGATGGCGAGCGTGTGCCGTCGTAGTCGACGCCCAGACCGCCGCCGCAGTCGACGAAGTCCACGTTGTAGCCCATCTTGTGCAGCTGCACGTAGAATTGCGAGGCCTCGCGCAGAGCCGTCTGTATGCGGCGAATTTTTGTTATTTGCGAGCCAATGTGGAAATGGATGAGTCGCAGGCAGTCGCGCATATCCTTCTTGTCCAGCATCTCGAGGGCTTCGAGCAGCTCGGCGCTAGTGAGGCCGAACTTCGAGGCATCGCCGCCGCTCTCCTCCCACTTGCCGGCGCCGCTGCTGGCCAGCTTGATGCGGATGCCGATGTTGGGACGCACGTTCAGCTGCTTCGCCACGCGGGCGATGATCTCCAGCTCGTTCATCTTCTCCACCACGATGAAGATATGCTTGCCCATCTTCTGCGCCAGCAGCGCCAGCTCGATGTAGCTCTGGTCCTTGTAGCCGTTGCACACGATGATCGAGTCGCTCTGGCATTGCATCGCGATGACGGCGTGCAGCTCAGGCTTCGAACCGGCCTCCAGGCCCAGGTTGAACTTGCGGCCGTGAGAGATGATCTCCTCTACCACAGGCTGCATCTGGTTCACCTTGATGGGGTACACCACATAGTTCTCGCCCTTGTAGTCGTACTCTTCGGCAGCCTTCTTGAAGCAGCTCCACGTCTTCTCAATGCGGTTGTCCAGAATGTCGGGGAAACGCAGCAGCACGGGCGCAGTCACGTCGCGCAGCTGCAGCTCGTCCATCACCTCGCGCAGGTCTATCTGCGTAGAGTCCTTGCAAGGAGTTACAAACACGTTACCCTGGTCGTTGATGCCAAAGTAGCTAGTGCCCCAGCCGTTGATGTTGTACAGCTCGCGGGCGTCGTCGATGGTCCATTTCTTCATAGTGGGTGCAAAGTTACGAATAAGCGAGAAGAAAACCAAATTTTATTTGAGTTTTCTCGAGCGAGAGTAACTTCGACGCAGTCAGAGATACGAAGAAGTGAGCGAAATACAAAAGGAAAACGCGTTTTTCTTTTTATTTCCGAACGAAAGTATCTTCGATGCAGTCAAAGTATCGAATAAGCGAGAAGAAATTCCGGAGCCTCCAAAATTTCCTGAGGAGCCTCCATTTTTTGCTGAAGAAGCTCTTTTTTTTGCTGCGGAGCCTCTTTATTTTGCTGAAGAGCCTCTTTAGATGCGTGACAAAGTGACGTCTTTTCCGACGTAAGCACAATTTTGTGCCCACATACGCCTGCGGCAGACTCGCGATTCGCGACTCTGCCCCTATCATCTACTAAGGTGTGCCCTAAAAATGGGGCCGGGATACCGAAATTCCGAACAACTGACGTGTGCTCCAAGGATGGGGAAAACATCGGAAAAAGGGGTTCTCATATGTCTTTTGGAATCTTTCAGAGTAGGATTTTGGCATTTTTTGAGCCTTTTTCGAGGTTAGTCTCTTAGGTGCAGAGGACTTGGCGTTGCCGTATCTTGTTGTAATACAGTCTTTTAGAGGAATCATAAATGGCTAAAACGTTCCAGTTCCAGTTGTTCCAATTAATTTTTTGACGTCCCAGCATCTTCGTTTTTCTATATAACTACTTAAATATTAAGTATTTATAGAGTCTTTAGAAGGGGTGTTTGTTCTTTAAAAACGAAACTGGAACTGGAACAATTGGAACGCGGAACGCACAGGCCGACTCCCTAAATCAGGGCATCATCTTTTTTCAATAATTCAAGGGGGCACCAAATCAATGCGTCCTTTTGTCTTTAGCATCTACATGTACGACCGACCCGACGAATTGTCGGGTCAGGCCTCGGAATCAACAAGTGGTTTTGCAAAGGGTGTCGCAAATCGCGACACCCTTTTAATTTCACCATTTTTCATGGTGACGTTACATAAGGACAGCCTGGTACGCATCAGTTATTCTTCAGCGCTTGGATGTATTGCCAAAGCTTGCGATAGAAAGGATGGCGGGTGAGGGTGTGACGGTCGCCGAGGATGATGACCTTCATGCGGGCACGAGTGATGGCTACGTTCATGCGGCGGAGGTCGCGGAGGAAGCCAATCTGGCCCTCGTCGTTGCTGCGCACCAGCGAGATGACGATGACGTCGCGCTCCTGCCCCTGAAAGCCGTCGACGGTGTTGACGGTAATGAAACGACGGAAAGGCTTGAGACTCTCGTTCTTGCGAAGGAGCTGGCGCAACAGTTGCACCTGGGCTCGATATGGGGAGATGATGCCCACATCGATGCGCTCCGCCAAGATACGCTCCTTGCCTATCAGCTCGAAATAGGCCTGCAGGGAAAGGAGAGTCATGCGAGCCTCAGCCTCATTTGTTAATGAAGAATGAAGAGCGAAGAATGAAGAATTTGCTGCCGCCATACTGACATGCGATTTAGGAGTGCCTCGCTGCTCACCTGATGCGGAAGCTAATTCTTCATTCTTCATTCTTAATTCTTCATTTCCCGTGTCTATCCACGTCATCGGCAAGTCCAGGTCTAGGATGCTGCGATGCTGCACCTCGGGCGCCGCCACCATCAGATTATTGTAGAACCAGTCGGAGGAGAAACGCATGATATCCTCGTGCATACGGTACTGTGTGCGCAACAGCGTGACGCACTCCGGCTTCTCGTTGGCGATGCGCTCCATCAGCGTGCGGCCCAAGCCCCCCTTGAGTGCCTCGTAGCACTTTACCGTGGGCGGTAGCTGACAATGGTCGCCGGCGAAGATGACACGGCCTGCACGACGGATGGCTATCCAGCAGGCGGCCTCAAGAGCCTGTGCCGCCTCATCTATAAATAATGTGGGAAAGTGCATGCCGTCGAGCAGACGGTTGGCAGAGCCGACAAGGGTGCAGGCGATGACACGCGCCTCGCCGAACAGCTCCTGCTGGATACTGATTTCCAAAGCGGTGGCGCGACTTTTCAGGCTCTCCAGTTTCTGGTGATAGGCGTCGCCGCGTTTCTTGCCGGCACGCAGCTCGCGGATGGCCTTGCGGATGGCCCAGAGATGCGGATAGTCGGGATGGGCCTCGAAGCGACGCTCGTAGGTGAACGACAGCATCTTGTCGTCGACACGCGACGGGTTGCCGATGCGCAGCACGCTGATGCCGCGATCAACGAGCTTCTCGCTGATCCAGTCGACAGCCATATTGCTCTGTGCGCAGACCATCACCTGCGGCTCGCGATGAAGTGTCTCGTGGATGGCCTCGACGAGTGTGGTCGTCTTGCCTGTGCCTGGCGGGCCGTGAACGATGGCCACATCCTTGGCACGCAGCACCTGATTGACAGCACGCTCCTGCACGCTGTTCAGATAGGGGAAGGCCATGTCGGGAAAGACGAAGGTCTCAGCCTGTTGGCGGCTGTAGAACAAATCGCGCAGATAGCCAAGCCGGCCCTTGGCACGCATAGTGCGCTCGAGGGCCTCGAACATCAGGCGGTAGCTGGTCTCGTCGAAGAAGAGCATGATGCCGAGCTGCTGGCCTTGGGGAAGGGACAGTAAGTCCCCGACGGGGAAGCCGTCAGGCACGCTGACCACCATGCGGTCGCCATCGACATAGGAGACGTTGCCTGTGATGTTGAGTGTTGAGAGTTGAGAGTTGAGCGACTTTTGTTTTGCTGATGGAGTATTGTCTCTCAACACTAAACTCTCAACACTCAACAAAAAAAACTGTACGGGCTTTCCGAACTCGAAATTGTGGTCGAGAGGTTCGTCATCATCAGCGGCGGGCTGACGGTAGACCTCTACGCAAAACTGATTGAGCGAGTTGTAATAGCTACGGCCTATACGCAAGGGCAGCCATGCATCGCCACGAGCCACCATGCGCTCTACGCCCTGTGCCTGCCGTGCCTGCTGGAACGCTTCTTTCTCCTCCTCATACTCCAACTGCAGCAGCATACGTTGCCGCTGCAGCTCAAGTATGGGAGATGTGACATCACTCATAAAGCCTACCCAAGCCCTCCCGAAGGGAGGGATGTGGTTACAGTTTAGAAGACAACGGATTGCGCACGCCCTGATAGGTACGCAGATAGGCTTTGGCCGATCCGAAGCTGAGGTTCATGTCGAGGCGTACGGGCATGTGGTTGTCATCATCGGTGACGTAGAACTTGATGAGCTCGGTGGTCTTGCCGTCTTCACGTTCCATGAAGGAGAAGACGAGGCAGCGGAACTTCTCACGCGAGCCTTCTATCTTGTAGTTCTCCTTGCCCTGATAGACCAGCCACGTGTCAGTACGATGTTTGGCATCGGTGATAGGCATGGGGATGATATCGCCCTGCTTGATCTTCGCAGCATCAAAATTGCGGGCACGGAGGAAGATGCTCATCATGTCGTAGATGCACTCGTCGTAGGCAATCTCCTGCCAGGTGTGCTCGCCATGCTTGTTGATGCGATGCATCTTCACCTTGGAATAGCCGTTGGGATAGGTGTACCACAGCTCGTCGACGTAATAGCGCTTACCTTCGAGAGCACCCTTGCGATAGTAGAGCGGCGAGAGGTCGCTGATGGAACAATAGGACGTAAGCGTGTCGCGCATGACGAAGACACCGTCGAGCTTGTTGTTGCCACGAGTGATGAGGCTGGTGCGATAAGCAGGGGCTCCCTCATACGTAGACATCACGGTAGACATCGAAGCGGCACCCACCTTCACCCAGACAAACTGCCAGTTGAAGTAGAGGTCGTAGGCCAGAAACTCGCCAGCCTTGAATGCGTTGTTCTCAATGCCGCACTGGCTCTGCGCCTGTGCAGGGGTGATGAATAATGAACAATGAACAATGAACAATGTCATTAACATTATTCTTTTGATTTGCTTGCTAAAATGTATCCTTTTCATATCCTTTTCCGTCTTTTAATTGTTAAACATGGGGTTTTATTGTTGTGACATCCCATATGGTATATCGTTTAACCCGTTTAACGGTTATTGTTGATTGTTTAACGTTTATTGTGCTACATCCTTATGCCCTGCGCTCCCAGATATTCCTTGCCCAGCTGTTTGGCACGCTCGATGTTGCGGTTCTTCAGCTTCTTGGCCTGGTCGGGCTTCTGCTTGATAATCTTGGCCGGTTTCTGTTTGTATAGCGGCGTGTTTCTGACGTTCCAGTCGCGGCTGACATCCCATTTGGCCTTGCACTCAATATCCTCGTTGAAGAAGAAGACAGGCTCAGCCATCAGCCCGCTATCGTATTCGCCCGTATCCCACTTACCATTGCCGTTCATGTCGCAATAGGCGCTGAGATAGTAGGTGGCAGGCTTGACGTAGGTGAATGTGGCCTTTCCTGAGGCATCGGCATTGACCTCGCGCACCATCTTACCTGAGCCGTCAAGTAATCTCACCACGATTACGGCTGTGCTGTCGGCCGCCTTGATGGGCGTGCCGCTGACATTGACAACGAGTGTGCTGAAGTCATCGGGCGAGCTCACCTTCAGTCCCTGCTTGATGGCTTTGTTGCAGAGACCATAGATATTCTGAGCGGCAGCGGAATCAATCTCAAGGCTGTATTCCGTGGCGGGCTGCCATTCGGTATCGAGTTCATAGATGCGTGGTGACAACT
>JAGAAJ010000139.1 GCA_017615355.1 Prevotella sp. | reverse complement strand
GGGCCGAAGTTCGACGAGCCGTCATAGCGGTAGGTATAGGTGGCATAGTAGCGGTCGTCATAGTTATAGGTTTCGCGCGTGAAGAACGAAGCCATCGAAGCGCTGCCAAAGCCAGAGCCGAAGTCGCGGTCCACCTTCTCCACCAATGCGGGATTCTGCACATCGTTGCGCGGCAGGTTCTGACCCGTGATGCTCTGGTATTTCCAGTTCGACTCCCAGCACTCCTGACCGAGCATGGCGGTGAAGCCGTGCTTGCCGATCTGGCCGGTATAGGTGAGGTAGTTCTTCAGCTGCCAGAACTTGTTGTTGTTGCTCTGCCAGTGGTCCTGGTTGCCGGGCTTCTGCCAGCCGCCCAGGTCGACGGAGGGCTCCCATGTCTCAGCGTTGCTGTCGCTGATGTCGTAGCCTAATTCGGCATGCCACACCAGGTTCTTGATAGGCGTCACCTCGGCGAAGATGTTACCCGTCAGCTTGCGGCGCTCCAGCGTGTACTGGTTCATGTTGGCCAGAGCCACGGGGTTGGGGTTGGTATATCCCTCGCGCACCTCGGCATAGTAGTTGCCGAAGACGTCGTAGATCGGGATGTCGGGCAGCGTTGTCAGCGAGTAGCCAATCACACCCTCCGTACCGTCGGCCCTCGTCAGGTCATCATTGGTGGTCGAGAAGGTGGTCGACATGCCGAGCTTCAGCCAGGGCTTCAGCTGGGCGTCGAGGTTGGCACGCACGGAGTAGCGCTTGAATTCCGAACCGATGATGGTACCTTCCTGGTTCATGAAGTTACCCGAGACATAGTATCTCACGGCATCGGTGCCGCCCTGTGCCGATATCTGGTGCTGGTGCTGCAGGGCCGTCTGGAACACGGCGTCCTGCCAGTTCGTACCCTTGCCCAGGATGGAGGGGTCGGAATAGTTGCTGTTGGCCTGGCTCTTGACAATCCAGCCGTCGTTGACGAAGTCCTGATAGTATTCGGCATACTCGCGCAGGTTCATCATGTCGAGGCGCTTCACCTGACGGTTCACGGCGAACATGCCGTCGTAGCTGAACTTAGCCTCACCGGCCTTACCGCGCTTCGTGGTGATCAGCACCACACCGTTGGCGCCCTGGGCACCGTAGATGGCGGTGGCAGAGGCATCCTTCAGGATCTCCATCGACACGATGTCGCTGGGGTTCAAGGTCGATAGCGGCGAGATGGTCGATACCTTACCATTGCCGAGACGGTCGGCCAGACCGAAGTCGGCACCCGACTGTCCGCCCGTCTGCACGATGACACCGTCGATGACGTACAGCGGCTCCTGATTGGCATTGATAGAGCCGATACCACGCACGCGGATGCTCGACGACGAGCCGGGAGCGCCCGAGGTGGTGACAGCCGTCACACCCGTGGCATGGCCTTGCAGGCTTTGGTCGAGCGAGGTGATGACCGAGCCCTTCAGGGCTGCTTCGCCGATAGAGGCCGACGAGCCGCTCAGGTCGCTCTTCTTCATCGTACCGTAGCCCACCACCACCACTTCTTCCAGGGAGTTGCGATCCTCCTCGATGGTGATGTCATAGTGGCTCTGTGCGCCCACCTTCACCTCCTTGGTGATGTAGCCGATGTAGCTGATGACCAGCGTCTGGCCCGGCTGCACGTTCAGCGAGAAGCGTCCGTCCAGGTCGGTGGCCGCACCATTGCTGGTGCCCTTCACCACGACGCTGGCGCCGATGACGGGGCCGGTGGCATCGCTCACCACACCCGTAATCTTCTTTGCCTGTTGCACCTCTGTGGGCAGCGGCGATTCGCCACCACCAGGCGCAGCAAGAATCTGCGGCGAGTAGCACAGCGAGAGGCCAGCGCATACTGCCACAACCTTGAATTCTTTACTAAAATTCAATTTCATAGGTTTGTTTTTTTTTGGTTAATTATATGAAGTTAGCTAAGTTTTTTCACAAAAACGCTGCAAAGATAAGCATTTTCTGCATTCTTCACAATTTTTTAACATCCTTTTTTTCAAAACTGTCTTCATTAGAAGAAAAAAAGACCGTTTTTCTTCAAAAAAACGCCAAGATGATGGCATGTCACAGTGCTCGCTTATTCATACCTTTGGCTCCGCCGAAGGTACTCTCGCTCGAGAAAACTCAAATAGTATTTGGTTTTCCGCTCGCTTATTCGTACCTTTGCAGCCAATATGTATAGAAAGAGGAGAAAATATGGGCTGGTATTGGCCTGTATGCTGGCAATGGTCCAACATGTTGGGGCACAGGATTATTATTCCTCTGCCTCCGACTTTGCCCGCCTGTATGTGGGAGCTATTGAGCCTCAGTATCCCAAATCTCTGTGGCACGACATGCCTTATTACAAAGGCACGACGGATATGTATCCGGGCCGCGTCAGCTATCATGGCGTGGTGTATGACGATGTGCAGCTGCGTTTCGACCAACTGAAGCAGTGTGTTGTGGTTCTTCCTCCCGGAGAGAAGGTGATTTGCCTGCCTGAACAGGAATATATTGACTGGTTTGAGATGGATGGTCACAGATATGTGCATGACCCTGAGGACGGCTCGCGTTTTGCGGCGCTGCTCTGCGACGGAAAGGCTACGGGCAGTCATGAGGCCAACGACATGCGTCTTTACCACAGCGTGTGGAAGGTATACAGCGGCGACCATGCCTTTGAAGGGAAGAAATTCCAGAAGACGCTTACTACAGAGGAGCTTTACACGCTCGTCACTCCTGGCGGAGAGATGTATCATGTGAAGGGTGCATCGGACATAGCAAAGCTCTTTCCTGAGCAGAAGAAACAGATCAGGCAGTTTGCAAAGAAGAATCACCTGAAATTCTCGAAGAGCAGGCGCGAGGGAAGCCTGGTCACCTTGGTGAGAAGCCTCTCGGGAAAGGATTTAGAGGAGAGAGGAGAGAGATTACTCTGTCCTCAAGAACGTCCAAGAGGAATTATCTCCATCTCAAGACATATCTCCTTCCTCTCTCCCCTCTCCTCTTTCCTCTATAAAAGACTCGACACTCATTACCGGTATCCCCGTGCTTGACAACGATACTGTGGCAACGGCTGGTGGCTCGAGTAAAACGACGTTCTATCTGGCACCAGGCGTGATGAAGGCGAAGGCCAGCGTGGCCGATGACCAGGAGCTGGCCGAGATTGTCGTTGTAGGCGGTAGGCAGTCGGCCGTGAAAAACATGATGATGGGTGCTGAGAAGTTCAAGCCCCAGATACTGAAGAACATCCCCTCGGCCCTTGGCGAGTCGGACATTATGAAGATAGTGCTCACGATGCCGGGTGTCACCACCGTGGGAGAGGCTTCGAGCGGATATAATGTGCGAGGAGGTGCCACCGACCAGAACCTGATACTCTTCAATGGCGGCACGGTGTACAACCCGTCGCACCTGTTCGGACTGTTCACGTCGTTCAACTCGGATGCGGTGGAGGATGTAGAGTTGTTTAAGTCGAGCATTCCCGTGGAATATGGAGGCAGGATTAGCAGCGTGCTGAGAGTGAACTCGAAGGAGGCCAATATGCAGAAGCTCACCGGCTCGGCCAGTATCGGTGCGCTGACCAGCAAGGCGAATCTTGAGATACCGATTGTGAAGGACCATGTGTCGCTGCTGCTGAACGGCCGTACGACCTATAGTGACTGGATGCTCAAGAAACTGCCGGAGAAGAGCGGCTACAAGAACGGCACCGCCAACTTCTATGATTTCGGCGGCGCGCTGACTTGGAGAATCAACAGCATGCACCGCCTGAAGGTGTTTGGATACTGGAGCAACGACAAGTTCGCATTCAGCACGAAGGACAACTACGGCTATCAAAACCGCAACATCTCTGCAGAGTGGCGTTCCATCCTGAATGAGAAGGTGACGGCCACGCTGTCTGCCGGCCTCAACCACTATGACTATTTCAATGAGGACAACAATACGCCCACCATGGCTGCCCGGCTGAGCTTCGGCATCGACGAGCTGTGGGGCAAGCTGCATTTCCGCCATCGACTGACGGATAATCAGTCGCTCTCCTACGGCCTCTCCGTGCAGCAATACGATGTGCAGGCCGGCAAGTACGAGCCTGTGGGTGAGAGATCGCGTATCACGACGGATCAGCTGGAGAGAGAGAAGGCTTTGGAGAGTGCCGCATATATCGACTATGAGCGCTCGCTCACGGAGAAGCTGTCGGTTTCGGCCGGATTGCGCTATTCCATGTTTAATGCGCTCGGCCCACGTGACGTGAATATCTATGACGAAGGTGATCTCCCCTCGGAGGGGACGCTGCTGGAGACACGGCATGAGACGGGTATCATCAAGACCTACCATGCTCCCGAGCTGCGCCTGTCGACCCGCTATGCCCTGCAGGAGAACCTCTCCCTGAAAGCCGGCTTCAACACGATGCACCAGTATATCCATAAGGTGTCGAACACGCTGATCATGTCGCCTACTGATATCTGGAAGCTCTCCGACCTAAACATCAAGCCCCAGAGCGGCTGGCAAGCTGCTGCCGGCATCTATCATGAGACAGCCGACAAGAAATACGAGTTCTCGGCCGAGGTCTACTACAAGCACATCAGCGATTATCTGAACTATCGCAACTCAGCCGTCCTGCTGATGAACCACCACCTTGAGACCGACGTCATCTCAACCAAGGGAAAGGCCTACGGCATAGAGCTGCAGGCGAAGAAACCCACAGGAAAGATGAACGGATGGGTGAGCTATACCTTCTCACGCTCCCTGCTCCGTCAGGATGACAAGCGGGTGGAGACACCTCTGAACGACGGCGACTGGTATCCTGCAGAATACGACAGGCCGCATGAGGTGAAGGCCGTGATCAACTACAAGTTCACCGAGAGATATAGCCTCTCCAGCAACTTCAACTATGCCACTGGTCGCCCGACGACGCTGCCTGCCGGTCAATACTATGACTCGAGCAACAGGAAATACATGCCCTACTATACCGACCGCAACACCTATCGCATCCCTGACTATATGCGACTGGACCTTGCGTTTAACATTGAGCCGACGCATAAGCTGACGAGCTTTCTTCACACGTCGTTCTCGATGGGCCTATACAATGCCCTTGCCCGCAAGAATGCCTATTCCATCTACTACGTCACCGAAGGAGGAAGGGTGAAAGGGTATAAGCTATCCGTGTTTGGCACTGCCATACCATACATCTCACTGAATATCCGATTCAATTAAGAGTTTAGATGTGATGAAACAGATAAAATCGCTATATTTTGTGCTATGCCTCATGGCTGGTATTTGCATGCTGTCGGGCTGTATTGAGGAATACGAAGCGGACATCCCGTCAGAGGAATCCAACCTGCTCGTCGTTGAAGGCACGATATGTTCATCGAGAATGAACAAGTTCGTCCTGTCGCGTTCGCAGCCTGTCAATACCTCCTATACACCGCAATTGGTGCTGGGAGCAAGCGTCAGCGTAAGAGGAACCGACGGCTCTGTATATCCTACGGAGCTTACCGACGGGTATTACTCCTGCTGGATTGACGCCCTTGATCCCAACGTGGAGTATTATCTGCATATCGAGACGGAGGGCGAGGTCTATGAGTCAGAGCCCCAGAAGCCCCTCCCTACCGAGAAAATAGCAAAGGTCAGCGGGATACAGTACACGCCGGAAAGCAATATCGACGTGCTCGTCACCCCTGAGACACCCTTTGACCCTAGCAAGACGAATTACTATTCGTGGTCATACGATGAGACATGGGAAGTGCATCCCGACTACACGACCGTCATTTATTTCGACACGAGATTGAGGGCGCCTGTCTATAAGCCCGACCTTTTTCCTACTCGTGGATGGAAGACAGTGACCAGCTCGACAATCAATGTCAGTGCCACCAGCGGCTACGAAGGGCATCACATCCAAAGCCTCAAGCTGTACGACATCGACCGTAGCGACGAGCGCATGTATTACAGGTATAGCGGTCTGGTGCATCAGCGTGCCATATCAAAGGGCGAGTACGAATATGAGCTGGCACGCCAACAGGCAAGTACGGAGATGGGCGGCCTGTTCACACCGCTGCCCTCAGCCCTGCCGACCAATATCCATTGCCTCAACTCGAAGAAACGCGTGATCGGATATGTGGGATGCTCGTTGAATACGGGCGAATACAGGTTATTCCTCGATCGTGTCGACTACTCCATCGACCAACCTTATAGAAAAGACTCCCGTATATGGCTCGACGACTGCGACGAAGAGGACTGCTACCGGATGGTAGTAAAAGAAAACCTGTTTCTGTGTGAATGGAAAGACGAGAGATACAAGCCAGCAGGCACGCTGCAGACGGCATGGGCATACGAACATCAACTCGATGTCAGATTAAGAGGTGCGTATGCAGAAGAACCCGTTTTCTGGTCATTAAAAGTAGATGGTGCTGAGTACTGATCGTCTGGTAAGTTATGAAGAAGATGAAAAACAAAGTATTATCACTGACAGCTGCGTTGTTGCTCACCCTGAGCATCTCTGCTGCGAGTATTCAGACCGACCGCACATGGTATCTTGCCGGCGAGACGATGAAAATCAGCGTGACTGCCGACAATGCCGTGATAGCATACGCCGAACTGTGTGACACGCAGGGTTTGGCAGCTAGTATCACGGTAGGTCTTAAGGCTGGAAAAGGAAAGGGAGCTATCGAACTGCCTGCCGACCTCCATAGCGGGTACTATCTGTTGTCTGTCTATACCCGTAACAATGCTGAGGTGTCGCAGCAGTTTATCGCCGTCGTCAATCCCCTTCGCAAGAGCGTGGATGACGATATTGAATGGGTGCAAGTCACTCCTCCCGACTCGTTGAGCCATGCAGAAAACACATCCACCATCCACCCCACTCTTTCCACCATTCCTGTCGATATTCCCGAGACCGAAGGCCACATCATCAAGGCACGTATCAGGAATGACTATGACGGCCAATCCTTCAGGGCCAGTCAGATTCGCCCTTCGTTAAGCATCGTAGGGAAGCAGATACACTATTTCGAGGGGAAGATGATCAACGACTCCACGGCCCTTTTCTTCACCTACGGCATCCACGGCAAGCAACCGCTGGTGCTCACAGCCATGTCAACCACTGGCGTGAGACTGCCTGTCGAGATGGTCAGCCCGTTTGCCGCCTTACTGCCAAAGCAACTCCCGCATCTCGTCTTCCATTACAATCGCAAAGAAGTGGAAGCCCGCTCGCTCGACATGCAGCGGCATCAGAAGACCCTTCCCCCTTCATCCATGTTAGACTATGACGAAACGGTGTTTGGCATCCATCCTGATCTGAGCTATAATCTTGACGAGTACCGTCAGTTTCTCACCATCAGGGAGGTGCTGCTGGAATATGTGCTTTGCGTCAAGAATACGACCATTGACGGCGTGCCACAGCTGATTGTCCGTAAAATGGACGACATCTACAACACTTCATTGCCGACATTGGTACTAATCGACGGCATGCCTGTCGGCGACATAGAGCGGCTCCTGAACTATGATGCCCGCCGCATTCACTACATCAACATCTACAGTGACCAATACACCTTTGGCAATGGCGTTTATAATGGCATCCTGTCGTTTGTGACACGCTCCGGACGGCTCACCAACTATCCCACCGAGCCCAACATGCAGTATCTGGTGTACGATTTTCCTGAGTGACTGCTCATCTGCCGACGGCGATGGTGACGTGCTGCTTCATGCCGCGTTTCTTATCGCTGACGGTGAGCACCACGTTGCCTGTTTCATGGCCAGCCTGCACGATGACGACGAGCTGACCGTTGAAGAGCTTCATTGTGGGCTTGGTGAACGGCTCCAGCGAGGTGGCGTCGCCATTGCAAGCAGCACGGAAGGTGCCGGCGCCAGTGACATCGAAGGTCAGCTGATCCTGTGCATCAGGAATGAGGGTGCCGTCCTTGTCGACCAAAGAAACAGTGACAAAGGCAAGGTCTTGGCCATCGGCAGAGAGAAGCCTACCCCCTGCCCCTCCCAAAAGGAGGGGAGACTGTTCACTCTGCTGGGTCCACACATCGAGCTGTAGATGGTGGGGCTTGCCAGCGGTGCGAACAACCTCTTCGCCACAATTTTTGCCCATTTCATCGTAGACAACGACCTTCAGCTCGCCCGGTTCATACTTCACATCATTCCAGCGGAGGCGGTAGCGGTCGAGGCGGTTTTTGTCTTGAGGTGTGGGGTAAGAGGTGAGAGGTGAGGGGTCGCTTTGCTTCTTGATTCTTCCTTGCGACTTGCCGTTGATGAAAAGCTCGGCCTCGGGATAGTCGGTGTAGCAATAGACGGGCGTCACCTGTCCCTTGCGCTTCGGCCATGTCCAATGGGGCAGCAGGTGGATGGTGTGCCGGTCTTTGTTCCAATGCGAGCGGTAGAGGAAATAGCGGTCCTTGGGCAGGCCGGCGAGGTCGCAGATGCCGAAATAGCTGCTGCGGCTGGGCCAGTATTCATCAAAAGGCGTAGGCTCGCCCAGGTAGTCGAAACCCGTCCAAACAAACTCGCCGATTACCCAGTCATAGTCGTCCTGCCAGCGCCAATCGTCGTCGGGCAGGTTGCTCCAGGCACAGCTCTCCACATCATAGGCAGAACACTGGCCATCGGCATTCTTGATAGCCTTCGGGTCATATCCCGGTGCCCAGGAGGAATACTGCGAATTATCCGTGGTTTCAACGGGGAATTTATACACACCACGCGACGAGACCGTCGAGGCAGTCTCTGATCCCAGGAGGAAACCCTGCGGCAGTCGCTTGATGCCTTCTGCATATTTGTTCAGGCGGTAGTTGAAGCCCGGTACGTCCATCACCTGCGCGATGCCGTTGCCCAAGGCATGGTCGACACGATCCAAGCCCTGCGTGACAGGACGCGTGGGGTCGAGCGAGTGGCACAGACCCTGCAGGCGGATGCTCAGCTGGCGGCCTACTGCATTGCTCTGCTCGGGAATCTCATTGCCTATCGACCACATCACGATGCAAGGATGATTGCGGTTGGCCAGCACGAGGTTGGTAATGTCCTTGTCGGCCCAGTCATCGAAGAAGCGGCTGTAGCCGTTCTTGCATTTCGGATAGCGCCACATGTCGAAACTCTCAGCCATCACCATCATACCCAGGGAGTCGCACACGTCCATCTGCATCTGACTCGGCATATTATGAGAGGTGCGAATGGCGTCGCAGCCCATCTCCTTCATAATTTTGACCTGGCGGATGAGGGCGGCTTTGTTGACGGCGGCACCGAGCGGGCCGAGGTCGTGGTGCAGGCAGACGCCCTTGATTTTTCGTGTCACGCCGTTCAGCTGGAAGCCATGCTCACGATCAACACGGACGGTGCGAATGCCCACGTTGACTGTCTTCTCGTCGAGAATCTCAGCTCCCTTTCCTATCGCCCTTGCCTTCAGCCGATAGAGGGATGGCGACTCCGGCGACCACAGCTTCGGGTTCTTCACCGTCAGCCTGGCATGGACAGCGCCGTCCTGCCCAGGATTTTTGGACGTGATTCCAGCCACCTGCTCGCCATTGGCATCAACCAATGCCAATGTATAGAGCACATCAGGATTCATGCCCACCACTTGCATGTCGACCTCCATCTCGGCTTTGTTGTTGCTGATGCTGACAGTACGGGCCACAAGGCTCCAGTCGTCGATATAGGTTTTGTTGGTCAGCACCAGCTTCACCGGACGGTAGAGGCCAGCGCCGGGATACCAACGGGAGCTCTCCTCCAGATTCTGCAGGCTCACCTCCAAGCGGTTTTCACCAGGTTTCACGAGGTGGGTGATATCAATGCGGAAGGCATTGTAGCCATAGGCCCAGCGGCCTGCCATTTGATCGTTGACGGTGACCAAAGGCTCGGCCATCGCTCCATCGAAGATAAGCTCAGCGTGGCCGTCAAATCCCGATGGAATGGTGAATTTTCGAGTGTAATGGCCTTCGCCAATCCAAGGCAGGGCACCGCTGCGGCCACTCTTCTCGGTGGCCTCCGTCTCACCATTCTGCTCGATGGCTACGGTCTGCAGGTCCCATTTCTTGTCGAAAGGTCCGTCGATGGCCCAGTCATGCGGCACGCTCACCGTCTTCCAGCTCGACTCGTCGCAGGGAACCTGTGAGAATTGCCAGTTATCGGTCAGCACAATCTCCTGTCGCTGGCCCCAGGCTGAGACTGTCGCCAAAAGCATAGTAGATAGCAGTAGTTTCTTCATCGTTGTGGTGTTTTTAAGCTTGTCTGTCTTCGTTGATGAACTGCAGCAGCCGCTCGACGGCTTCTTCTTCGGGAATGTTCTTCTCTATACACTCCTTGCCGCGATAGAGCGATATCTTGCCTCGGCCTGCACCCACATAGCCGTAGTCGGCATCAGCCATCTCGCCGGGGCCGTTGACGATGCAGCCCATGATGCCGATCTTCAGGCCTACCAGATGGCTGGTGGCAGCCTTGATCTTTGCAATGGTCTCCTGCAGGTTGTAGAGCGTACGGCCACAGCCCGGACACGAGATGTACTCGGTCTTGGTGAATTTGATACGGGCAGCCTGGAGGATGGAGTCGGCGAGGCTAGTTAAACTAGCCTCACTAGACAAACTAGTGTTACTAGTCTGACTAGAAATAACCAGCTTCGTGGCCTTGTGGTCGATAAGCAGGGCGCCGACGGCCATGGCGGCCTTCAGCTGGAATGTCTCCCAATCGGGTGCATCAAGCTCGAGAGTAATAGTGTCGTCCTTGATACCAGCCTCGGCTTTGGCACGCAAGCGCGTGCACTCAGGAATCAGCTCCACCAGCTTGCGAGCCACAGGTATCTCGGCCTCGGGCTCTTCGCTGAGCGAGACGCGGATGGTGTCGCCAATGCCCTCAGTCAGCAGGGCGCCGATGCCTACGGCACTCTTGATGCGGCCGTCCTCGCCTTCGCCGGCCTCGGTCACACCGAGATGCAGGGGATAGTGCATGTCCTCCTTGTCCATCTGCTGCACCAACAGGCGCACACTCTGCACCATCACCACGGTATTGCTGGCCTTGATGGAGATGACCACATCGCCGAATCCTTCGCGCTTAAAGATGCGGAGAAACTCCATGCAGCTCTCGACAATGCCCTCCGGCGTGTCGCCGTAACGTGACATGATACGGTCGGAGAGCGAGCCGTGATTCACGCCGACACGTACAGCCGTATGATGCTCCTTACAGATATTGATAAAGCTGACAAGACGCTCGTCCAGGCGCTGCAGCTCAGCGGCATACTCCTCGTCGGTGTACTCCAAGTGCTTGAAGGTGCGGGCAGGATCGACATAGTTACCCGGGTTGATGCGTACCTTTTCGCATAGCTGGGCAGCCACGTCGGCCACGTTGGCGTTGAAGTGCACGTCGGCCACCAAGGGCTGTGTGTAGCCGTCGGCCTTCAGCCGCTGCGAGATGTTCGCCATGTTCTTTGCCTCACGGGTGCCCTGCGTAGTGAAACGCACCAGCTCGCCGCCGGCATCGATGATACGCTTGGCCTGTGCCACACATCCCTCCGTATCGTTGGTATCGACGGTGGCCATCGACTGAATCCTGATGGGGTTGTCGCCGCCGATGGCGATGTTGCCCACATGGGCAACGCTGCTAATTCGTCTTGTACTCATATTTCACTTCTGCAAGGTCGCGGTTGGCTTTTTCAATCTTCTGTTTCAGTCCCTCCTTATGTGCAGCAAGACGCTGGGCAAGGGCCTCATCGCTGAGAGCGAGCATCTGACAGGCCAGGAGGGCGGCGTTCTGTGCGCCGTTGACACCGACGGTGGCCACGGGAATGCCCGGTGGCATCTGGACGATGCTGAGCAGGGCGTCGAGACCGTCCAGCATACCCTTGATAGGCACGCCGATGACAGGCAGGGTGGTCTGTGCGGCAATGACTCCAGGCAGAGCGGCAGCCATACCGGCAGCAGCAATAATAACGCGGATGCCACGACCGGCGGCCTCGTGGGCAAACTGCTCCACAGCCTGCGGTGTACGGTGTGCCGACAGGGCGTTCACCTCGAAGGGTACTTGCAGCTCGTTGAGCTGCTTGCAGGCTTTCTCCATGACGGGCAGGTCGCTGGTGCTGCCCATAATAATGCTAATGACAGGGTTCATATCTTTTCGTATTCGTTTTGGTTTTCGTTTTCGTCTTCGTTATAAATAGGTAATGGATACAAACGCACAGACGGCGCCAATGAAGAAGCCGGCCACCACCTGGGCTACGGAGTGTTGGCGCAGGATGATACGTGCCGAACCCACGATGCCCGAGATGAAAATGGACAGGCACAGCCAGCCCACAGGATTGAACTCAAACAGGAAGCCGTAGGCCACGAGAGCACCGGTGACACCACCGATGGCTGCCGTATGTGAAGATATTTTCCAGAAGAAATTGACGCAGATGACCACCGCCTGGATAATCAGGGCAGCAATGATGATGCTGATGATTTCGTGGTTGACATACACGCGGTCGAGCAGCCAGATACATATCAGATAGCAAGCGATGCTGATGGCGTAGGGCACGATGCGGTGGTGTTTCTGTCCCAACTCCTGCAGGCTCCACCCTCGTGCCAGGCGATAGAGGAAGATCAGCACCGTGGGAATAAAGACGGTGAGCAGGTAGACGGTGGAGATGAGCAGCAGCTTGTATTTCGTGGGCAACCCGTTCAGAAACGTAAACGTGAGCAGCAGGGCAATGCCCACCAATGGCAGGTAGAATGGTGTGAAGACCAGACTAACCACCCTTGCTACAATAATGAGGCTTTTGTTTCGTGTCATGTCTTTCTTAGGCGGGCAACGGGCAGTCCCAGCTGCTCGCGGTATTTGGCTACTGTGCGACGTGCAATGGGGAAGCCCTGCCGTTGCAGTTCGTCACGCAGCGCATCGTCGCTCATCGGTTTCAGCTTGTCTTCGTTTTCTATCAGCTGCTTCAGCGTGGCTTTTATCTGGCGTGTCGAGAGTGCTTCACCGCTGCTGGTAACATAGCCGTCGTTGAAGAAGTACTTCAATGGGAAAGTACCCCAGCGTGTCTGTACGTACTTCGAGTTCGACACACGAGAGATGGTGCTCAGATCCTGACCTGTCAGTGCCGCCACATCCTTCAGGATCATCGGACGCAGCAGCTCTTCGTCACCCTCCTCGAAGAACGGACGCTGCAGCTGCATGATGGCTTTCATGGTGCGCAGCAAGGTCTGACGGCGTGTCTCCATCGCATCGATGAAGCTCTGGGCGGCCTCCACCTTCTGACGGGTGTAGAGCAGGGCCTCTTTCTGCTGACGTGTCATGTGGTCGCGATTGGTCTGGAAATCCTTGAGCAGGTCGGCAAACGACTGCGAGATCTCCAGCCGCGGCATATCGCCGTAGTTCAGCTGTAGGCTCAACGTGCCGTCATCATGTGTTTCGACGATGAAATCGGGCGTTATCTGCTGCACGGAGCGTCCCACGGCCTCACCCAGGGCAGTGCCGGGTTTGGGATTGAGACGGCGCAGCTCGGCGAAGACATCCTCTGCATCGACGTCGCTCATGTTCATCTGCTGCTGGATGCGCTTCCATTTCTTCCGTGTGAAATCATCGAAATACTGTGTCACCACACGCCGCATCAGCTCCTTCTGCGGCGAGTTGCGGCGACGTTCTATCTGCAGCAGCATACATTCCTGCAACGAGCGGGCACCAATGCCCGGAGGGTCCATCTGCTGCAGGTGTTGCAGCAGGCGCAAGGCATCGGCCTCGTTGATATCGACATTATGGTAGATGGCCAACTGCTCGCAGATATCAGCCAGCGGCGTGCGCAGCAGGCCATCGTCGTCGAGCGACTGGATGAGATATTCGAGCACATAGCGGTCGCTGTCGTTGAGCTCCTGCTCACCCACCTGCGCCATCAGCGTGTCATAGAACGACTGCTCCTGTGCAAAGACGGTTTGTTCCTGCTCGTCGCCCCATTGGCGTCCACCCTGATAGACGGGCAGGTCTTCGTCGTCACGCCCGATATTTTCCAAAGCGGCATCAAGGGCATCGCTGCGCTCCTCACGCTCGCGCTGGGTGTCATAGTCATCGGTGGAATCGGCGTTTTCTGTTGTCTCTGGAGCGCTGTCCCAGGAAGAAAGGTCATCGTCGGCCACCGTCTTCTCCAACGCAGGATTGTCGTGTAGCTCCGTCTCCACACGCTCCTCCATCTGCTGAAGTGGCAGCTCAACCAACTGCGACACCAGCAACTGCTGTGCCGTGATGCTCTGCAGTTGCCGCTGTTCCTGTTTCTGTTGCTGTATCTGAATCTGCTCCATCTCAAATCATTCCACCTTCCGCCATCCACCATCAACCTTTAAAGTACTCCAGAAGCTGTTCGGCTAATGCATGCAACTCTTGCGGTTCTTTGTCGCTCATGCGCTGCCATATCTGCTGACAAGGCAACAGCAAGGGTGAGAAAGTCACCTCGCTGCGTTCCAGATACGGGTCGCAAATCTGGTACACATCCAGCACCTCCACGATGTCCTGTGCCTTCAGCTGCAGCTTTCGTGCCAGTTGACTTACCTCGGGCGTCTGTGTCACCATCGTCAGCGGCGTCAACTGGAAATAAAGGTTGAGGATGAGAATGAGCATGACGGGTGTAAAACGCTCATCTTCCGCCAACGGACGGAAATCACGCTCAAAGGTCTCCTGCACCTCAACGCCGTCGTAGAACTCGCTGGCAGCGCCAAAACCTTTCATACTCCTATAGAGTCGCACGGCACGGGCCAGACGTTTTGGGTTGGTGGAATACGTGTTCCAGATGCGCTCGATGCGTGGCGTATTCAGCGTAGCTATCTGCTGCATCCGCGTCTGCAGCGTCTCGGGAGCGATATGCAGCTCAAGACTCAGTGCCACCATTGTCTTGCTGTAGAGTGGTTTCACACCTACAGGTCGCTGCAAGTAGGCCTGCATCAGCAGGAGCCAGTAGTCATCGTGCCAAACAGCTTTCTTTGCCATGTCTCAAAAGGTTTATTGCTGCAAAGGTACAAAAAATCTTCATTACCATTGCTTTTTTCAAGTAAAAAGTATAAGCGCTGCCATTTTTTTTATAATTTTGCAGCCGCAAAGGAGCAGACCTTTATGAGAATAGGAAATATCGACCTGGGCGAGCGCCCCGTCTTCTTAGCCCCGATGGAGGATGTCACCGACATTGGCTTCCGCCTGTTGTGCAAACGCTACGGTGCCTCGATGGTCTACACGGAGTTCGTGTCGGCCGAGGCCTTGGTGCGCGACGTGAAGACGACGGTACAGAAGCTCACCATCAGCGACGAGGAACGGCCTGTAGGCATACAGATTTACGGCCGCGATACTGACGCGATGGTTGAGGCAGCTCGTATCGTGGAACAGGCCGGGCCCGACGTCATCGACCTGAACTTCGGCTGCCCCGTGAAGAAGGTTGCTGGCAAGGGTGCCGGCGCCGGTATGCTGCAGAACATCCCAAAGATGCTCGACATCACACGACAGGTGGTGCAGGCAGTAAAGGTGCCCGTGACGGTAAAGACACGCTTAGGATGGAACAGCGAACAGCTCATCATCACCACATTGGCCGAGCAGTTGCAGGACTGTGGCATCCAGGCGCTGACCATCCATGGGCGCACACGTTCTCAGATGTACACCGGCGAGGCCGACTGGACGCTTATCGGCGAGGTAAAACGCAATCCGCGCATCCATATCCCCATCATCGGCAACGGCGACATCCATTCTCTCGAAGAGGCCGACAAGGCCTTTGAGCAGTATGGCGTGGATGCCGTAATGATTGGCCGTGCCACTTTCGGCTGCCCCTGGATCTTCAGCCGTCAGTCTTTCACTTTCGACGAAAAGCTCGACATTCTGGAGGAGCTGCTACGCATCAATGTGGAGCGCATCGACGAACAGCGCGGCATCATCCACACACGCCGTCATTTGGCTGCCACGCCCATCTTCAAGGGCATCGCCAACTTCCGGCCCACACGTATCGCCATGCTGCGAGCCACCCACATGGACGAGTTGCTTGAAATTCTGGAAAGCACCCGCAAACTAGGTTTATAATCCGAGGCTCAGGCCCCGGATTCTTTTTTCATGATCTTCCGCCACTTGCGGTAGCCGAAGATAGCGATGACGATATAGAGGGCATAGAGGCTGCCCTTGAAGGGGATGTCCTTATAGAAATAGAGTGCGCAGGTGACGACATCGACGGCAATCCAAATGAACCATTGCTCCAAATATTTATGAGCCAAGGCCCAGATGCCGATGATGCTGAGCGCAGTAGTAAAACTGTCGGCCAGCGGCACATTGGAGTTGGTAAACGTCACCAGCAGCCAGAAGATGATCGCCCACACCACTCCGATGATGCACAGCCAGGGAAGAATCAGCTTCCTGGGGAAATGGCGAATGGCAGACCCACCCCTGCCCCCTCCCTGTGAGGGAGGGGAATCATTACCTTGCTGTGTGTCTTTCAAAGTGGGAGTATCTGCTCCCCTCCCTACAGGGAGGGGTTGGGGGTGGGTCCGCCACCTCCACCATCCATACACCGTGACGGCCAGATAGTAGAATTCCATGCCGCAGTCGGCATAGAGTCCTTTCTGGTAATAGAGCACGATGCCCAACGACTGCATGAGGAAGCCCACCAGCCACATCCACGCGCTGGCCCTATACTCAAAGAGAATATAGGCCAACCCGAGGACGGTAGTCACGATGTCGAGCCAATGGGCTACGATAAATTCAGTCATGGCTTAGAACCTTAGTGTCACGCTACCCATCAAGGTACGGCCGGCCATAGGAATGAAGCCTATCTGATAGTAGCGGTTCTCGTTGGGATGGCCGTAGTCTTCCAGGATGCTGCTGTACACCCAGCCGCTGGCGGCATAGTGCTTGTCGAAGACGTTGCCGATGTTGACACCCAGAATGGCCTCACGCAGGCCCAGCTTCTGTAGCGGCAGCGTATAGCTCAGGTGCACGTCGCTGGCACTATAGGCAGGCAGCGAGCGGTCTTCATTCTCGGTGTTGTCGAGATACTGTCGGCTGACGTAGCCCGTATGCCATGTAGCTTTCAACCCTTTCCAATGGAAGTCGATGAAACCGTTCAAAATGGCCGAGGGCGAGAAGGCCAGCGTGGCATCGTCGTAGTGGATGGCACGGAACGACTCCTCCCAGTTGACAGAGGCCATCTCTGTAAAGTCCTTCAGCTTGTTCTCGCTCAGGGCGGCATTGCCCTCGATGGTCAGCACGGGCAGCACGTCCCAGGCAGCCGTCAGCTCCACACCCATACGGTATGAGTCCTTGATATTCGTGGTCAGCGCTTCGCCAATCTCACTCAGCTCGCCCGTCTGAACGAACTGGTCGGTGTAGTCCATATAATAGATGTTCGCGCCTACGCGTACCTTTCTAGTCGAGAAGTTGTAGCCCAGCTCATAGTCGGTCAGAGTCTCGGCCTTGGGGAAGGGATACTTGTAGTTATCCGTAAAATTGTCGCGCTGCGGCTCACGATGGCTGACGGCTACCGAGGCGTAAGCGTGGTGTGGGCCCAGGCTCCAGCTGATGCCGGCCTTCGGATTGAGAAAATCGTAGGTTTCATCGATGTCTAAGGGCTGGTTGGCCCAACGGCCGTTGTCCTCGTAGAACTTGTCGTTGATGCCGTCGGTCTTGTAGCCCACGTGGCGGTATTGCACGTCGGCGAAGGCCTGCAACTCGTCGGTCAATTTGTAGGCAGCCTTCACATAGGCACTGGCGTCGAGCTTCTTCGCATCGCTGTCATAGTATTTGTAGCCCTTGCCGATGCGCTGTGCCAATATCTCGTTGCTGGCGTAGGTCAGGAAACCGAAATGCTCGCCCCAGAAATGCTGTGCCGACAAGCCGGTGATGATGTTCCAGCGGTAGTCGCTGTAGTCGGCATGAGCCACGATGCCTGCCACATCCTGCCGCAAGCCTTTTTTCCTGACGAAGTCGCTCTTCTTCACGCCGGCCTGTGTCAGACCGAATTTCTTCAGCTTGTTCTGCGGACGGAACTCCTCATAGTAGCCATAACCGTGGGTGTAGTGCAGCGTGGCGCTGGCCTTCCAATGATCATTGATATTACCCACCACGTTCAGCAGGTTATGATTCTGCCAGAAGTTATCAGTCGTTCTGGGCCATAGATCCCAGATAGTCTGCCCTGCTGTGGACGCTGGTGAGAGTGTCCTGTAGCGGTCGGTGAGGTAGTTACCGTTGGCATCTTTTGCAAAAAGGCCGGTTTCATCGGTCATTATCTGTTCGTAGAGCGAGTTGTATTTGCCCAGACCGACGTTGTAGAGATCCTCGTAGGTCTTGATGCCCGTCTTCGTCTGATAGCCCCACGAGCCGTCGTCATAGCAGCCGTCCATCAGCGAATAGTCGTTGCTGCCGGCGGTGATGCCGTTCCATGCCTGACCTGTCTTCTCGAAGTTGCCGATGTTCTTATAGCTCAGCTGCAACATATTCACGCCCTCCTTCTGCCACGTGATGCCGCCGTAGTAGGAGCCTGAGCGGCCGTCGGTACCGTGAATGAAGCCGTCGGTAGTGGTCTGGTGGTAGGCACCGTCAATGACGAGCGTACCCACGCCGGCCTTCATCGCTCCTGTAGAGAAGCTGCCACCCACATTACTGGTGTTATACGAGCCGTAGCTTACCGACACCTCACCGCCCATCTTCGTAGCGGGTGCCTTCATGCCGAGTGCCAGACGTCCGCAGAACGACCCATCGCCATTGGTCGATGTGCCCACACCACGCTGTATCTGTGCTGAGCCAAGCAGGCTACCATAGCTGTTCATGTTGGCCCAGAACACACATTGGTCCTCGGGCGAGTTGAGGGGCACGCCGTCGAGGGTGACGTTGATACGCGGGTCGCCGCCGCCACGTATACGCATATACACCGTGCCGGTGCCCAAGCCATTCTCGCTCCACGCCAACACACCCGGCGTACGGGCGAAGAGGAAGGGCAGCTCCTGACCCGTCGTGCTGTGCTCGGCCAGCTCCTGCCGCTTTACGTTCGCCACGGCAAAAGGTGCGTTCTTCTGTGTGCGCACGCCGCTTACGACCACCTCCTGCAGTCTTTCCATCTTCAATGAATCCATCAATGCTTTCTCTGAATTGCTCAGGGATTGCTGTGCCTGAGCGCCAAGTGTGGTGGTCATTGCCACCAGTAAGAGAGTCTTTTTCATTCCCTTTTAACTCTTAAACTTTTAAACCTTTAAACTTTTAAAAAGGGGGTACAAGTGATCGTTATCCATCCCTACGTCGGTATTGTCCGCATCAGGTGAGAGGGTATCATCTCAGCCCACAACCGTGGGCACCCCTTGAATATCGGCTGCAAAGTTACGAAAAGATTTTGAAACCCCAACAATTCTGCAGATATTTCTTCATCTATGCACCACAAACCATGAAATTGATAGGATAATTTTCGACAGCCTTAACGGTCACGGTCACAGCTGTGACGTTGCGCAGACAAAAAGGACGCCTCGAAATAATCTGATGTGATGACGGAACGGGAGAAGCAGCTTTGTAAAGAAATATTATCATTTTGACGGTTTTGATGTAGACATAAAATTTCATTTCATTCAAAAAGTGGAAATAAACCACAATCCATCACTTTTGCGTTCAGCTCTCTGAAACACAGTATGTTAAAGAGTGATGGTTTGTAGTGATGGTTTTTTAAACCATCACTCCGATTTCTTTACAATTTTTGTTGCAAATAATGGCATTAATTTTCTGAAAAACAGGCTGTTTTTGAAATTTTGGAGGCTCTAAAATTTGCTGAGGAGCCTCCGTATTTTGCTGCGGAGCCTCCAAAATTTGCTGAATAGCGCTACTCTGGACGCTAAAAATTGTGTCAAAAAACAAGAAATAGTGATGGTTTTTTTGAACCATCACTACAAACCATCACTCCCTAAACATTTGATGCACAAAAGGTTAGAGGCAAAAGTGATGGATTGTGGTTATTTTTCACTTTTTGCGTGGAAAAATTTTTTGTCAACAATGCAAATTTTTATTATCCTGAAAACCAACAAGTTGCAAAATTGCTTTCTCGGGCATAGCCGCAAAGTATGTTGAGAATATGCACAAACGATTACATGATTACAATGTAAGCGTGTAACCATCTGCAAGTGGCTCCGTAAGATTTTTGGAGGCTCAAGAATATCTTCTCAAGGCACTAAGTCAATGCTTTGGACGTTATTCCACATCAAATTTCTCTATGCAGATACGGGTGACGATGCCGTCGGCGCCACAGAAATAGACGCGGGGAATGATGCTTGTGGCAAACAGGTTATAGATACGTCTGTCGGTCTGGGCGAAGTAGGGAATCTGCAGATGGTTGGCCTCCCAATAGGCAGCGACACTCGCATCGCCCTCCTCACGGCTGATGGCCACCATCTGGAAACCCTCCTCGTCCTTATGCTTCAGGTAATAGTCATTCAGCAATGGCAGGTCACGCTGACAGTCAGGACACGTCGTGTTAAAGAACACGATGACCGTCTCGCCCGTCAGCTTAGCGGTCGAGAAGGTGCGCACCTGTCCTCCTTTGTCGACAGTGAGCGAGAACGACGGCACACGGTCGCCCACCTTAATGCGCTCCGTCTGTTCCTCCTCATCGTCGTTCAAGCTGCAGCCGACTGCAGACAAGAGTAGCAATGCCGTCAATAATAATTTCGTATAAGTCACTTTACAACCTTTCTTCCATTATGGATGTATAACCCAGACTTCGTAGGCTGGCCGTTCAGCTTCATTCCGTCAAGAGTGTACCATGCATCATTGCCGTTGTCGCCGTTGGCATTACTTCCAGCCTCCACCTCATCCATACCATCAACAACACCCAGCTCACGGATGCCGATGGTGCCTGGTCTTACCCCTTGTGCGTTGGCCGTGCTTGAGTTCCACAGAGCAATGGGCAAATCATCGCTGTCAACCAATAGATAGGCCGTGTTTGCAGCCATCGTATTGGCAGCAGGGTCTTCCCAAATGTGCAGGCGGTAGAAGCCAGCGGCATCCGCATTGGTGGGCGCTCCATAATCCTGCCAGCTACCATTCCTGTTCTCCACATAATTATCCCCATCCTTGCTCCACTCGCTGTCCACCGAGTACTTCCAATGGACATTTGTAAGGATGAAAATATTATCATTGTCAGCAACGTCGCTCACATGGAACTCCTTACGGATAATGTTCGGGTGCATCATGTTATTATCGCTGATGTCCGCTGGATGTGTGGTAGTGATGGCAGGAACGAAAAGCGGCACGACGTAGGGTGATGCCTCATCGGTCTGTACCTCCTTAAGTACAATGCCATTGTTCTGTGCCACATAGCCGTGATCGTAAAATTCCACTCCTTTACTATCTGTAAGTTTCGCGGTGTTCTTTATCTCTGTCAAATACACTGTCGCGGTGTTCATGTCGTAGCTATCGTACTTCACCTCGTACGCTTTCAGCGGGTGACGGGTGTAGTAGCCCGTCAGCGCGTAGTCGATGTCGATAGTACGGCTTTCTGTGGCCCAGCCGATACCACCCACTGGGTGAATAGCATCCTTCTTGATATTGGTAACGCCTATACCATAAATCTTAGTATCACTGCTGAAGGTCATCGTCATGTTCTCTGGTGAGTTAACTTCAAAGATATACTGTCCCTCGTTATTGGATACGATGCCCCTGTATTCGCCGCTATTCACCGCCTTAAGGTTCTCGGAGCAGGCATCGGGTGCCCTGTCACTCTTGAGAAATACATAGTATCCCTCATAGCTTTCACCAACAGCAGCAATGGTTATGGTACCGTTTATCTTCAGATAGGTGTTCTCAGCATAGCCTACATTCCTATTGGGCATGGCCCACTCCAATTTCTTACTGGTGTCTTCATCGTCTTCGGGTTCAATGGAGAATCCCAGTCCTTTTGTTTCCTCAATGACAAATCCTTTATTGTTGCGGTCGCCCAGGTTGCAAACCAGCACGGCATCGTCGACATAGTAGGATGAGTAGTCGTTATAGCCATATTGATGATAGGTTTCCGTGCCACTTTTTCGTTTCACCTTGAAACTGGAGTCATCATTGACGAAGTCCCAGGTACTTGTCGGTGATGTGTCAAGCACTGCCATGTTTTCCGTATTATCAGGATAGCCGACATTTTCAATCAGGCTGTTCTTGGTGTTCAGGTTGGCAGTAGCGGGAAGCACCGTGACGGGAGAGTCTTCAATCTTTACCGTAGAGTTGTCGAAGAAGCGGGTGAAGTCCCATGTCTTCGGATAAGTCATGTTGGGTCGCATACCGACGGTGAAACGGTACTGTCGGTAGGCCACTAGATAACCGTTGTTATCACGTACGCCGACGCTCATCACAGCTTTACCCCAGCAGGCACCGACAAATGACAGACCAGGCACTGCATATCTGCCATTACCAGAGTCGAAATAGGTCTGCGACATATCCATTGTCATATTATGCAGCGTCTCGTCCTGATTCACCATCTTAAACTCCGGCACACCATTGGGAGCACTAAAGTTCAAGTAGTTTGTCAGCCACTGACTGGTCGTTTCGCCCTCGGTAGTCAAAATACCGTCAAGTTGCATCAGGCCACTTCCCACGTCAGCTGTACCATCGGCATTAGCACGGGCGTAGGCCATAATTTTCTGTGTCATGCCCGACCCCTTGAATTCCTCAGTTGCGTTGCGGTTGTAGTAGACGTCGTCAGATGCATTGACATTTGTATCAGGATTACCATAATAGACGTGGATAGCGATGATGCGGCTGGTACCCTTGTCGTTCTGCGTGAAAGTGACGTTGCCGTCATGAGCCACGCGGAAGGTATAATAGCCTTGGTTGTTGCCTGCATTGGTTCCTATCAAGCGTACCGACCCGCCATATCGTATCTCGTCAATAGTGTGCCCCTCCAAATCGAGCAGATTCTCCAAAACCATGGTGTTGCCGTCGCCTTCACTTGTACGATCCCAGGCCACAGCCACGTAGGCACCCTTTGGCAAGTGAGGTATGATAAGCGTGCTGCGGTGCAGTCCGATGTTCGGATAGACATAGTTGCCCTTGGTTCCTGAATAGGCACCGAAATGGCCATCACAATGAGCACCATCGATGATGGAGTTGTCGCATGTCGGAGCATCGGCTATGACGAGCAGTCCTGCCGTCTCACGGATAATGAAACCGTTATTGCCATTGACACTCCAGAGATAGCGATAGTCACTGGCACGGTTGGATGGCATACCTCGAGTCCAATCACCCTGACGTTCAAAGAGCGTTAAGTCATTATATTTGTTATCCCATGCCTCACCAAAACTATTATGCAGTCCGTTTCTGAAGTCCCAACTCTGGGAGGTTGTCTGATTGACAGGATAAGCTTTGGTTAGGTAGAAGGAGGCAATAGGCGTATAGACACCACCTCCATCATCGCGCACGGCAACAACGCAATATACACCAGAGCCCTTTGTTTCTAAATCCAAAGATGGGGTAGTGCCGTTCCACGTGACTAGTCCATAGACTTGTTCCTGATTGTTGTCCTTTCCTATATAATAGACGTTATAGCCGGAAGTAGTGCTTAACGCGGTTGCATCCAACGGATTGTCAGACCCATCCGTCGCAAATGTATAGCTGGCCACGTTGGATGGTATGATAGGTGCTGGATATTTGAAGCCATTGAAAGCTGTCATTGTGATGTTTACTTTACAAGAAGTTTTTACCGTGCTCACTGAATTGTTGTTCTCACGATAGACGGCGGTAATGATCAGCTGTCCATCGTTTCGCACCTCCATCGTGTATGGATTGTTTACATCGTTGTTGACTTTCACGATACCCTCGGCAAAATTAGGCCGGGTAAGGTCGTCATCGATATATGCAGGCGCTGCAACCGAGAAGCTGATTTTGCTCTTCTCTTCTGCCGTCATGTTTAGCCAATCCTTACCATTGAAATAGAGGTGGGCGTATGACAGGAACATGTTCGTAGGATAGGAAACGGACTGTACACTGTGATTGAGATTGACTACATTCGGGCTGAAATAGAAGTCAACTAGCGAGATGGTGTATTGCCCCCAGCACGGTTCCAGATTCTTTGCAGGTTTTTGTTCAGTCGTTTTTGCAGTCACCACGATGTCTCCCGATGCCGACGATTGGAAAGTGTATGTACCCGTTGTTTTGTCGCGAGTATCAATCTTTGCATTACTATCGTCATTGTCCTCAAAGGTAAGAGTGGCTTTCGTAGGCTTGTTCACTACAAGATTCTGGTAGGTGGTCGTCTTACTGATTTTAGGATTGTCACCATCGGCAAACACCAGATAAGGAGCCGAGACAGTTATGCTTTGTATAAATACATTCACGTCGCTACGGTTGTAAATCTCAACATAGCCGTCATCCTTGGCTATATACTCTTGTGTGTTGCTCGTTTGCTTGATATCAAGCGTTGCTGTGGCATAGCCGCGCAGATCGGTGACATTGCTGACTTGCAAGGGATAGCCTTGTACACCTGTCACGCGCTCCTCGGCGCCATAGCTGGTGATAGACACCTTCATACCCTGCATCACAGGAATGCGTAGGCGCGAGTTTGGGCGACTCGGGTCTATCTCGTAGTTGGTCTTGGGTTTCTCACGTCCTGCAATGATAACCGTTTCATGTACCGCCACACTACCGGGTCCCAGAAGCACGTATGCATTGCCGTCATCGGTGATATTCACCAGTTCCAAGGCTTTGGTCTTAGCGGCAAATTCTCCCGTAGTAAGATCCCATGTGTAGGGGAACGGAATAACGGGCAGGTTGGCTGTGGCTACGTTGTTGGCTGCGGTGGGGTCGTAGCCCATTGCCGTAGGTTTAAGTGAGATAGGAGCCGACACCGTGGCATCGGTGATGGCTGTTCCACTGCCATTACTACGAATAGTAGCCTTGGGTGTGGTTTCAGGATCTGTCACCCAGGCAATATTACCTGTCTTGCTAAACTCACTTGCAGCCGTGGGGGCCACGAAGTCAGCCGAGCAGTCGGTATCCTCATAATAGGCTGTGAACGAAGGAATGCCTTGAAGGTCGAAGCACGACACAACACCCGTGTTATGGGCAAACTTCGTCTGCAGATCGCTGTCTGTCCAATTTCCGTGATGATTGTATATGGCCTGCGGTGTATAGTTCAGCCGCAATTCAGGAGTTTTGTAATAGGCACGGGCACTCTGCACGTAGGCATAATCTCCTGAAACATAGCTGATAACCACGTCGAACTCGGTATCCAGACCTTCGTTGTCATAGGCAAAGGTGCTAATCAGCTGACCCTCGGAGCTGGTGGTCTGCTGGCTGGTGGCAATAGTCTTGGAGAAGGAGAGCATGGACGTCCCGTCGCTGCTGACAACAGCCTCTACCACCATGCCGCGCTTCACATGCTTCAGGATATAACTATTGTCAGGGGTCAGTTTCATAGCACTTTTAACTCTATAAGAAGCTACTGCCGATGGGAGGAAATATGGATGATCTTCATTACCATTAATCTTTGCTTCAAACTGGGCATTGATTGTGGTCTCGCTACCATCATTAACGACCATCGTTACAGTACCGTCGGGTGCCACCGTAGCTATAGATGGGTCGGCACTACTGTACGTGATGGTACCATTAAAGCCACCACCATAGGAATAGGCCTGCTGACCAGATGGGATATCAAAGAATGCCTGCTGTCCTTTGGGTTGACCAAAACTAACATAATAAACACTATTCTCGAAAGAAAGCTGAGTAGCTGTCTTCGACATATCTATGACCTCTTCCAACAACTCACGGCCTGTCACCGTATAATTTAGAGTTAAGCTCTGAAGCACGAAGCTATTGTCATCTGTATCACTACCGTACTTGACAATAATCGTAGAAGCAGGATTGTCAAGTGTGACGCTGGCCGATGTGCTGCCTTCCGACATGTTGGCAGTCTGTCCATTGACCAAAGCACTGGTGGCTTTGCCTGAAGCAATGGTAGCATAGTTCAACGTGATACCCGTAAACACAACGTCTCCTTCATTGGCTTCGCTCATCAAACGAGGAGATATGACCATCTGCCCTACACCTGAGGCATTCTGATAGAAAGTTATCCCATTGCTGTTATACACCGTAGCACCGTCGCCACCGCTGAAAGTCAGTGCAAACCCTGGGATGAATCGGTCAAGCTTGTTGCCCGTAGAATTGATTCCTCCCTCAACCGTAGGATAAAGCAGATCGCTCACGTTGATGGTCGTGCTTGCCGACTGGGTTGCATCAAAGGTAAAGGACTTCAGGAAAAATGCCCACCAGTTATCTTGAGAATAGACATAATACGAGTGGTCAGCCTGTAATTGGGTGTCAAAAGTATATATGTCATCAACATTTTTTTCCAAAGTCTTCAACAAGTTTCCTTCACTATCCACTAAGCGAAGATTGTTTCCAGTAGGGGGACCCGCAACAGTAAGCACTCCAGAGGCTTTGGGGGTAAATTTGAAATAGGTTCCACCGACAGGTATATTCGATTGAGTGTTGGCATAAATCATACCATTATCAGCAATACAATACAATCCGTCTTCATTTACCTGCTGCACCTCATTGGGATTACCGATGTCAAAGGAAATTCGTTCTCCTTCGAAATGCTCCACATCGAAGTTGCCAGTACCAGTAATAGTAAATGATTCAGTGTGTGAAGCCTCATCGTAGGTCAAAGCCCCGGTTGCATTGGTGGTACTCCTTACTGTGATTAGATATTGTGCGGTATATGTGTTATTTCCTACGGTTACCGTTGCCTTTACAATTTTTCTACCTGTTCTTTTCAGTGTCAATGTTCCGTCTGGAGCCACAGCCAAAACAGGATCATCTGCAGCAACAGAAGGACTATAGGTAACCGTTTGCCCCGTTGTGTTTATTAGTCTTGAACTGATATTCGGAGTTTCCCCCAATGTGTAAGTAGCACCATTCTCCTTGAAGGCGAAAATGGCCTGGATATAGAAGCAGTCAATTACATGATTCTGATCACCCATGGCCGAGATAACCACCTCTCCAGGATTAGTCAATGTAAAATTGCTTCCGCTCGAAGTCAGGTATCCCTGTGTGGCACAACTCCAAACCTGAGAACCACCAGCTGTCATGGAAAAGGTCGTTCCCGTATTTCCTTGAACTTGCCCCCATATTCGATAGACACCAGCATTAAAGCTACTAACAATCACGTCATTTGGGAAATAGGCACCTAACGCATAAGAACATCTTACATCCGCATTTCCTTTTGAACTAGGTATTCCACCAGCAATGTCTTCTGCTTCAGAAAAGAAAAGGACGTTCTCTTGATTTAAAGTATAATCAACAAATACTTCTTTTCCATTTATGTTGTCAAGCGTGATGGTCTTTCTATATTCCTGATTTGTTGCCGAAGTAATATACAGATTATTATCAATTTGTATGAACTCATGATATGGTACTGTTACCAAAGAACCATTTAGCGCAGCTCCTGATGCAATAGTTGAATAATACGTAGAATTTACTCTTGCCTTCACCAAATAGGAATAATAATTGGTATTAGATTTGATAAGCAAGTCATCGAACTGGCATAATCTACTGGAATTGTCGTAATTTGAACTAACGACAAAAGTAGCAAAGCGGTTTGTGATGCTCATGCTGACTGTACGGTCAGTGTTAGTGATGGAGGTGCGTGTGGTTATCAGGTTTGAATAATAATTTAGCGTAATGGTAAAAGTAACAGCTCTATTTGCCCAATCCGGACTATTTTTATCGTTTGCAGGCAAATCAGCTGTAGTAATTCCTAAATTCGTACTTAAGGAATTATAATAAGGTTGATAGGTAAAATAGGCAATATTGTTGCCATCGGCATCATTCAGATAAAAGTTTACATAGCGATTGACTAGTTTACCAAAGGCAAATGCAAAAGAAACAGTAACCAGTTGGCCATCCCGCTGCTGTTCTGGAATGGTGACGATATTATCATTGTTGCCAAGGACTAGTCGCCCGTCAGAAATGTCAGATGGATCTCCTATGGTCATCGTATTCACACGTCCCGCCACTACACCATCTGTGATAGGATTGCTGAAGTCGATATCAGCAATGACAGTATTTTGTCCCCATGCCGCACCGACCCCTGCCATCATTAACAGGAGAATGCTAAGCATTTGGAGTGTATGTGTTGCCTTTTTCATCTATTTACATTTTATCTATGAATCATGGAGTAGGGTTGCCCACACCATTGATACTCTTTTGAGAACTCTCTGTACTCTCTTTTGAGAGTGTTCCACTTATGACTATATCAGAGAAACCTACCTGCTTTTCTGTTTTTAGGCCATAGAGCAAGAGACGCAGACCACATTCCCCGTCGCCCACGGACCCAGCGGTAACACTTCTATTCCAAGTAAGTACATTAACAGGTTTATTGTCACGAGGAGGCACGACTCCTGTAGCCAAGGGTACATTGGTAGCCAGGCCACTATTCAGCCAATAAACATCAATAATACCACCGTCAGTATCATAGCTGGTTGTGTTGAACGCCACTCGTGTAGGTGTGAATGTCCAGCCTTCCTCTGGGTCAAACAGGAAATCAATTTTGTCATCGACTGTTGGTGAGCTATGCTCTGCTGTAGGATTATATTTAGCCTGACCGAAATTAGTGTCCCATCCATTGTAATTCATGTTACTTCCCACCACAACACGGCTCGTTGTAAAGAGGTTGGCACTGTTATTGCTAAAGGAAGCGGCCCAACCTTGGCCATTCTGGTTGTTAAATGTAACAGCTACATAGCGTGTGTCTGTGCTGCCCTTCTCCACCAAACTAAGGTTGTAGGCGTTGTTATGCTGCACGGAACTAACGCTATATGTAAAATACATCTTACCATCGCGATAGCCCTGGGTAAAGTAACTTAGATCGCCTTCAAGACGTTGGAGGGCTATACGCTGAGCATCAGTAACAGTGGCAGAAGTATAGTTTTCGTCGGTCAGAAGCGATACCTTCACCGAGCCGTTATTAAGTATTGTCACTTTGGTATTTCGGAAGACATCATCATCAGACCACGAGGAAATGGAAGTATAACTCTCGCCGTCTTTCCGTTCATCCCATTTGGATTTGTAGAATTCAATTAGTTCGTCCACACTCGTATAAAGATTGTAGCCATTGAGTGAGGGGAAGCTATAGCAATCGCCCAATAGGACATTTGACTCGTCCTTCAGCTGTAGCTCGACAACAATCGACGTGGGCGTAGCAGTATTTTCCGCTACATAAACGGCCTCACCACTCTCATGGGAATGTTGGTGGAAGAGGCTGAAGATGTTTGCTCCTGTTGCCTCGGTGTTGCCTGGCAGCTCCGATGCCAGTGCCCACGTCATCTTATGGATTAGCGGGTGAGCCGTGGTAACAGCATTCAAATGAATATTTGACAATGCCTTTGAGGCAGGAATATCATTTGTAAGCTTAATTCGGGCGGCAGCACGCTCTACGTTGATGGTGAGTTTCTTCTTCGTATAGGTGCTTTGGGTGATAGCCTCTTCACTGTCATACAGATAGCACTGGTCAGTCCATGATGGGTCATAGACTTGAATCACCAACTGACCGCTGTCTTTCGGCTTATTCATCATAAAGAGACCCGTATGCTCGTCGGTGCTTCCCACAGAGTTAATGGGCATTGCCTGTATCTCAGCTCGCGTCTTTCCTGCGAGTGATGCGCCATTCAGATAGAGCATATTATTACTGACGGTGAAGCCCGTGGAAGTGGTATTGAGCAATACCAGTGCGTAAAGCTTTCCGCCATTAGGATAGGGATGGGTGCCAATGGGAAGACGCTGCACGATGTCAATGGATGAAGACGATGACAGAATCGTAGGACGCGGCTCATTGGGATTGCTGATAAGCTGGTCGATGGCAGTAGCGTTTTTAAGGGTGGCATTTGTCTCACCATTTCCCTCGAAGATGCAGAGGATACCGTCATAGATGGCGTTTTCGGCACTTGTGCCTACCTCTGCTGCGCGAGTGACATTGGAATTGCTAACGATGCTGAGATTCAAGAAAAGCGTATCGGCATTGGCCAGGCGTTCTGCCTGCGACGGCTCTTCTGCCTTCGTCGGTAGCAGAGCGTCGTAGTCGGTGCAGGCTGTCAGCAACAGCAGCGCTGAAAGCAGCAGGGGGATTGCAAATCCCTTCCAACTATACCTTATGTTCGCTTTTCTTATCATTCTTTATTGTAGCGATTCATTGTGAGCCTCCCAGCTATTAATGACCAACGTGGCGTTGAGCAGCTGCTCCACGGTGTCATCGGCCTGATCCTTCATTTTGTTGAAAAGCTGGGTGACATTACATCCTCCGACGTGGCTGACGCCTGTGATGGAGATATTGTAACAGTTATTGCGCAGCACACCGTAGCGGCCGAGATAGTCGTTATTGTTGTTGCCATAGGCGTAGGCTGCGCTGCTTCCTGCCATTGTTGGCTCAGATTGCCAGGGAGCCTGTGTGTCGCCGAAATGCATGATGGGCACGAGGTAGTAGCAGTAACCGTCGTCGTAGAAATTGACGGTGATGTTGTTGGCGAAGTAGGTGTCGAGGTTCAGTGCGGCAAACGTACTGACACCGGTGCCACTGGTGCGTGCGTTCTGCGTGCAGTGTACGACGGCCTGTCCGCCATCCTTGGGACCGCTAACCCTGGGATTGCTGGCTTGGCCGTCATCCAGACGGATGATGATGCGGTTCGCATCGCCAGCGGCGTAGGTGTTCACCCAGTTGCGGGCGGCACTATTGGTCTGCATAAGCCATTCACGCAGGTATTCGTCGATAGTTCGTGCCGATGATACATAGTAATGCGTGTCACTCTCAGGTGCAGCATTGCGACGGGCAAACGACTCATGGGCGCTGGTACCTTCCTCTTCCTGCGGGTTCTCGGGCAACTGGTAGATAATATCGCTGCCCGTCACGCTGGTGGTATAGAAGCTGGTATAGTTGTTCAGATTCAGTTGCACCAGCACCAACGTACTGTTCTTGATGTCCATGTGTGCCAGGTCCATGGTGTTCTCTGCGCAGTAGTCACACTCACCAGTTGAGCCTGAGGCATTGGTCTTGATTTTCTTCCAGCCCTTTGCTCCATTGTTGGTTATTTCTTCGTCATCATCGTCATAGTTGACATCCTTGGCCCAGTAGGTGCGGTAGCGGCTGGGTGAGGCGTAGGGCAGGGCATTCGTCTCGATGAAGCGGTAATCGGTAGTACTGGCACGGTGCAGTGTCAGCCAGTTATTTTCGAAGTGGCGCACCAGGTAGCCCTGTGTATGATAGTTGTAGATAGAATAATCTGCCAGATGTTGGTCAGTGAAGACCAGATTGGGATTTCCCTTGACGTAGTAGTCGGTATATGGGTCATTGGTGATGGTGGGAATATTATCGTCTAGTTCCACCGTCACTTTCGCTGCGGCACGCTCCACATAGATGTGGGCAGCAGGGTTTCTTAAGGCATCCTCTTCGGTTGCGAAGAAGTAGTTGGGGTTTAGCTTAATCAGCGTTTGCACCGTGCCAGTGCCATCGTTGGAGGTGGCCAACGGTGCGTTGGTCATAACATAGTAGTCGGTATTGTTATAAGAGGTGGTGATAGGTGTAAGTGAATTCTTTACCTCGCTGAAAAGCGTTCCTGAGGTAAGTGATGGTGTGTAATTAAGAATGGCGAGCAGATAGACGTTATCACCTTTTTCGATATTATCGGAAGACACCTGCAGGGTCTTCGTTACCTGATCGGCAGGATCCATCCATTCTGTCCAAGTAAAGGTATAGGTGCTAGCCACCCTAGCATCAACCTCTTCTGAACCATGGAACAGTATAATGGTCATGTCGTGTACAGCATACTCGGTGCCATCATTAAAGGAGCTGCGTGTAGCACCGTTGGAATAGCCAAAGGGTATTTCCAAGTTAAGCCATGCCTTGCCCTCAGCATTAAAGCATGCGAGTATGTCCTTTGTCGGGATTTCTATATCATCATATTCGCCGTCGACTACAATGTTGCACGCCGATATCACTACTGACAACAAGATGAAGCTTGCTGTCAAGGATAGTAGATGATATAGCTTTTTCACACTCATGCTCTATTTCTTAGGAATCTTATAATGATACAAACTGTATGCGCTTAGCCCAAGCCAGCGCATTTACACAGATGGCTAGATAGGCTCCTTCCTGCCAGCGACCGTCTTTAAGGAACAATTCCAGTCGATAGTCGTACTCACGGTCGAGATACTCCTGTGGCTGGTAGTTGTAAATCTCATAGGCCATACGTCCCTGACAAAGGATGTATGGCAGGTTAAACAAAGCGATAACATCACCCGTTGCCTTCTTACGTATGCAGAGCACGGCATTGTTTTGTGTCGTGGGGTTGTAGCGCAGACGATTGAACATCAGGTCGTAGTGTGCCGAGTAGTCGGCGGTGGTTTGACCGTCGCTCTCAACTACCGATGTCCACTGAGCGTATGGACGATAGACCACACTGTCGGCAGGTGCTACTAAGTTGTTCTCACAGTCAAGGATTGTGTTGTCATCTATGATGGTGATGTCATAGTCCTCATGACTTACCTGCTCAGGGTGGTCAATCTCTCGCAGCGAGATGTTCAGGTGCTTCGTGTCGCGGATAAGACTCAGAGTGGCGTAGGTTGGTTCACCTGATACCACACGGACAGTCTCTTGTCCATTGGTTTTGATGCTGCCATCGCGCTGCCAGCTATAGTCGCATTTTGCAGGTGTAAGCAAAGCGGGATACAGCTGCTTGGGCATAGAGTCGGCAGGTGTGGTGACGGTGGTCAGCGTGTGCCACAGCGTGTCGAGCGGAGTGGCATTGCTCACGTAGAAATAGTTGTCGGGTTGTCTGGTGGCCTTGTGGTCAAGGTTGATGAAGAACTGCTGCCGCTGGTCGCCGATGCTATTGCCAGTGAGGCGATACTTGGCACCGTTGGCCGACAGTTGGTCGTTCTGGAAGGCAATAGCCATCAGACGATAGGTATGGTCGGGAGCCAGCTCCTGTTCTGTGAAGTGGATGTAACTTCCATACTTGGAGAGCTGGCTTCCGCCCATGGTCTTAGAGGCGACAAGTCGGTCCGACTCATCATACACAAAGAGCGTGAGGCCACCGACATGGTCTTTGAACATGTCTGCCCGCTGAATGTTATAGTCGTAGACGAAGTTGACGTAGAGGCCTGTCGGACAGTCGTCCAGGTCCTCGGTCATCATGTCACAACTACTCAATGCCATTGCAGCCATCATGGCCACAAAGCCCTTTTGTATGATGAGTCGAACGTTCATTGTCGGTTAGAGTGTTTTTTGTTTGTTTTTCAAATGGTTAGAGTTCAGCACCCTGAGTACGCTTAGCCCAACTGAGGACATTAATACGGAAAGCCAAATAGTTGTCAAGCTCATCATCAGGAGTTTCATCCCAAGTGTCTGTATTGGGTGAAGCATTACCCAACATGCGTACAGAACTAACGGAAATAGCATACCAGTTGTTGCGCAATACACCATAACGACCTAGATAGTCATTATCACGGTTAGAATTGTTGTTAGGATAAATCTTTGTTACATCACCTGGAGCTGGTGCAGTTCCTGATCCATATTCGCCATTATTCCATGGAGTCAAGTTGTCTCCAAAGTGCTTGATTCGAATATTGTAGTAGCTCTTACCATCATCATAAACCGTGAATTCACCAATTGCATTTTGCATTGCTACAAGGTCATTAGCTGCATTGATAGTATAGTATGATTTATTTGGGCTATTTTGGTTAACACCAACAGCTGTGATGCTGGCTTTGGTGGCATCGGTTGCATCGATTGTAATCGTGACGCTTAAGTCAACATTAGAAGACAGGGTAATTGGAGCTTCTGTATGAGTCGAATTGTATAAAGCGACATCTGCCTCTTTAATGCATCCGTTGGCTTTGAGATAGTTATAATATTGAGCCTTCACATAGGTCTCAAGCAGCTCCAAAGTATATACTGTTGATTTCTGTCCACTAATAATGTAGAGATCCTCAGCAGATCCACCTATTATTTTTGCCTGAATTTCCACCTGAACTAAAGTCGTGTGTTGAACCATCTGATGATCTACATCAAAAGTGTTCTCGAAGCAGTATTTGGGATTTGCCTCACCGAAAGCGTCACTAAAAGTATCGCCATTTGCACCTTTGTATTTTGTTAATTCATATTTACCATTTGCTTTGGCCAACTCATCAAAGCCCTTACTCTTGGCGAAATAAGTACGGAATAAGCTGCTTGCTGTTCCTTCACCATTATTGATTTCTGTATTACCTGCATAACGGTAAACGCCATTTGTCTTACTGGTATGCAAACTACGGAAATCTGCATCTCCATCAGTGGAGCGAACAAGATAAGATGTGGGAGCAGTATTGTCAAGAATCCACCCAGTAACTTCCCAGCTAAGACCATTAGCTTCACCAGACATTTTACTTGCCATAACGTTTAAACCAGAACCAGTATCAGTATCTGTACTATGACTCTTTTCCATAGTCACCTTTGCCATACCACGTTCCACATAAACCTCATCGTAAACAGTACCAGCTTCAGCTAAGGCTTCTGTTTCGTAAATAGCTCCATCGGAAATTGTCACCAAAGTGGTAGTTTTTGCTGAAGCATCTATAGCTGATGTGCTAGAACCAGCTTTGTCTATCAATGGAGAGTTTGTCATGAAAAATCCATTAGAAGTCATAGCGGCAGCATCGCGTGTGACTGTTGTTACTGCGCTTGCGCCCTCACCAGTAGTGGTTACAACAGTAGCTAACATCTCGCGGAAAGTTTTAAATGTAGTTCCATCTGCAGTCGTGGTTTTCTGCGATAAAGGGGTACCGTTTACAGAGGGTATTTTTGAACCATCAGGAAGATTAATAATATTATTTCTATTAAGAATAACAAGTATTCTGTCTCCGACACTAACGTCTGAGACCTTCTTAATAACTTTCCTTGAATACTCAGTAACATTATTAGAGGCATTAGTTGTAGTCCATGGCGTTGTACTCAAATCGTAGGCTGCGATGAACTCGGCATCATCTTCGTTTGTATTATCATCAAAAAGGAGAAGCATGGCATCTTTAACGGCATATTCAGAAGCCAGACCATCATTGTAAGTGACATTGCCATTATTGTCAGTTCCTGCCGAACGTGTTGTGCTAGAAGGATCTTGTGGAAGATTGATACCAATAGCCAGGTATTGGTCACCTTGAAGTTCTCCAGGGTTTACTACTTGGTTTTCCACCACTTCCTTGTCGGAGCATGCACCGAACAGTAATCCTACTGCTGCGAGTGCGAGAAAACTTAATTTTTTCATAATTGTAAAGTTTAAAAAGTTAATATTTGAATAATTGTTATTTGTATCTGGTTATAAAGATGTTTATTGTGTCAGTTGCTCAATGGCCTCGCGGTTGCGGCTGACGTTGAGACCCTGGCGCTCGGCATTGTCGAGGTGCTGGGCAGCAGCGGCGTAGTTGCCGTTGACAATGTCGATGACAGCACGGGCGTTCTCAGCGGCGGCACCATCGCCGGCATGCTCAAGAAGCGTCTGGGCCTTGAGGATGTCGCGCTGCGAGAGAGCCACCACGGCGAGGTTGAGGTTGACGGCCTCATCATCGGGATAATAGTTGAGGGCGGTCTGCATGCAGCGGTTGTACTCATCGCTGTAGGGCTGCATGGTCTGTGCCACTCGCCACAGCTCATGCTTCGACAACTGATAGGGCTTGGTGCGGTAGATGTCGAGACACTCCTCGATAGTGTTGAACTGTCGGATGTTGAAGGTGATCTCGTAGTCGGAACGACGCAGGCCGGGATAAATGTTCTTCAGCAGATACTGGTATTCCTGCGGGAAGCGTCCCTTGATATTTGCCTCGGTTTGATCGGCAGTACGTGCGATGGTGATGCTGTCCTGGCTGAGCAGGTCGCTCACGATGGCAGCAATCTCCTCTTTGTGAGGGAGGAGGGATGATCCGATGGGAGAACCATCGGACGCACCGGCGGTGAGGGCTTCACGCAGGCCAATCCAGTTCTCGGGCGTGGCCTCAGCGGGAGCGAAGGCGGTGGCGGGCAGCTGATAGTTCTGTCGGAGCCAGTCGGTGAGGCTCTTAGCACGGTTGGTGGCCAGCATGTGGTTGTGGTTGTAGGGTGACTCTGGCGAAGCCCATCCGTGAATCTTGATGGTGTTGACGGTGATGTTCTTGTCGGCCACCATGATGTCGAGCGTATCGGTGATTTTGCGCAGCTCACGACGGTTGTCCATATAGTCGGGCTTCATCTCCCAGCGGTCTACGACGAAGGTGATGTAGGCCGAGCCGTGCAGCTCGCGCATGGGCTTGTAAGTGTCGGGCTCCTGACTGGCCAGCTCGATGAGCTCCCAAGGATCCGGCGGCAGCAGATTGGTGATGAAGGTCTCGTCGTTCTTCAGCTTATCGCCGCATCCGCAGAGGTCGCTCTCCACGTAGACGTTGGCGCCGTTGTGCCAAGGCTGACTCTCCACGGCATCGGTATAGGCATAGGATTGCGGCTGGCCATTCTGACGGCGGATATTCTCGCAGTTGGCAGCATAGAGATCGTCGATGCCATCGCGCTCGAAGACAATATTCTGGCGGCGGCCGCTGACGATGAGCGTCTTCAGACGCTGCTCCTGTTCGCCATCCTTAGAGCGGATGACGGGTGTGAAGGCACGATAGCGGTTGGAGGGTACATCAAGCTGGTCGAGGATAAAGTCCATCGTTAGGATGGTGCGACCAGCGGTCTTTGCCACGTTGACATTGGTGACGGAAACCTGTGTGTCGGTTCCGCTCTTCTCGCCTGTCAGGCTGATGGTCTGCTGTGCCGTAGCTGTTGCCACGAAAGCAAGCAGGATGATGGTGAGTATATTTTTCATAGCCTAGAACATATAAAGAAGTGAGAGGGCGGCCTTGGTAGGACCGACGTAAATTTTGTGACCGTCTTCGATTTTCTTGCCGCAGGTGCCACACTGGAACTTGCCATAGTCGATATAGGCGGCACCCAGACCGATGGCAGCCTCGAAGTTCCAATGCTTCGACATCACCCACTGGTAACCGTAGCTCACGCCGCCACCGGCGAACCATCCCTCGAAGCGGTGATCCTTCAGCTCGTCCCACCAACCCAAAGGCATCTTCACGTTGGCTGCGTTATACTGGCCTCCGAAGGCATGGATGCCGACGAAGGAGCCGTTGAAGCGGTGGCAGAACCAATAGCGCCACTCTGGATTGACAATCCAGTGCTTGACGTATTTCTGGTCGTCGCCATGTCCGAACTTCCACGGGTGAAGGCCATAGAATGCCTGCAGGGAGTGTTTCTTTCCCACGCCAATTTCCAACCCGATATTGGGCGTGGCTGTGGCATCATAGAGCAGGTTCGTTTTCAGCGCCACCTGCTGGGCAAGGGCGGAAGAAGGTGCCATAAAAAACAAGATAGCGAACGCTGCTATCCAGTGATACAAACGTTTTATCATTAAGGTCAGTGTCTTTATTTATTCGGTTATTGCGGGCAAATTTAACTTCTTTTTTCTAAACCAACAAATTTTTCAAAGAAAAAAAGGCTTTTTGGCATGTTTTCCCGCAAAAAATGCCAACCGCTCCCCTCCCCAACAGGGAAAAGAGCGGTTGAAAAGAAGCCAAACGCTTATCGGCTCATCTGCATAATCCAGTGTTTTCGTTTTTAACAAAAACAAAAATAACTCTTCTTGAAAGTTTTGGCACTACGTGCTACGTTCTGCTGTTGTCAGGAACCTGGTTGGAAGACTTCTTCCACCATCTTCCTGTCAACACCATAACATATTCTTTCGAATATCAAAACTTTCAAGAAGCAAAAACAGTAAAAAACGAGAGCAGAGTCAAGTTTACCGTTGCTAGAACATATACATATTTCCTGTTTCCTTGTCTAAATAATAACGTTCACACTGGTCATGTACTGGAGCAAAGTTGAATAATATCCCTATGCATATATTTGTCAGCCTCATATAGTTCCACAGTTGCTGACGATGCTCGGTTCCTAGTCGCTCAACAGCTTTGCACTCAATCAGGATATCATTATTAATGAGGAAATCAGCATAATGCTTGTGTCTTATCTGCCTTCCATGATATATCACGGAGAAATAATACTCCTTCACTTTCTCTATGCCATTCTCTTCAAGAGATATATCCAAGGCTTCCTGATACATATATTCGTTGAGAAAAGGACCCATTTCACGATGTACCTGTTGACACAAACCAACTATTATATAACAGTGGTTCTTGAGTTCTGTAGCTAAGGCTGAATTAAAGTCTGCAAGTTTTGCTATGTTGTAGGTCATAATGGCATTATAGATTTTCTTTTTAACGGGATGCTATGTGATTATATTGTTCTGATAACTCAACCACGAAGTTTTTTAGTGTAGCAGAGCGAAACTGGTTTTTGCTTTTTGAAAGTTTTGATGTCTGCAAGGACATGTTCTGCTATTGGCAGGAAGATGGTGGAAGCGTGCTTCCGACCAGATTCATGACAATAGAAGAAGGATGCACGGAGTGCAAAACTTTCAAAAAGGGTTGTTATTGTTTTTGTTCAGATGAAACACTGGGGTTTGCTGGTGACCCAGCTTACCTGCCAAAAACTTTCAGGAACTGCTTGTATTCGTCGCAGCGGGTGACATAGTCGGAGGTGCGGCCGGCATTGGCACGTTCCAGGGTGGCGAGTGTGGCCCAGGCACTGTAGTGGGCGGTGGAGCGCTGCGGAATGCGGTCATAGTCGGCGGTGGCACTGTTCCATTGGCGCTCATACCACGAGTCGTTGTTCAGATAGCAGTAGGCCAAGGCAAAGAGGGCGCGCTCCTTCAGCTTGAAGTCGTTGCCAAGACTGGCCTCACGCAATAGCTCGACAGCACGGGCGGCAAGGTCGGTCTCGTTGGGGCGCACCCAATCGTTGATGCTCTTCGAGTCGCGCATCAGATACCAGCAGTCGCCAGTGAAGCTGGCCTGGGCATAGCGCACAGCGAGGTCATAGCAACGCTGCTGGCGTGTCTTGCCCGACAGACGGTTGAGGTCTTTCTCCATCTTCTCCATCTCGCGGGCAAACTCCAGCTTCGGATTCTTCGTCAGCTGCGACGGGCTGTCGTTCCATTGCTGTTCGTCGGTGAGCCACTGGCGTGTGATCCAGGGCTCGACGGTGTAGGAACGGTTGGCGGCGTAGGCCACATAGCCGCGCTGGCCATAGTAACTCACCGGCACCTTCTGCAGCCAGGGCAGGGCGGCACTCCATTGACACAGACGCATATACTTCGTGCCGATGAGATCGTTCATCTTGGTGTCATCGATATTCTGCAGGGGCTTGAGGTAGCGATCCAGCGGATTCTGCGCAGGACTCTTGGCATAGTCGATATAGCTGAGCAGATGGTCGACGCTCATGGTGTCGATATACTCATAGCACTCGGAAGCATGGGCGGCACAGAGCAGCGAGAATCCCGTGTTCTGCTGTCCATTCGCACTATAGCGAGGCTCCAGGGCCTGATGAACGATGCGGTCCTTGGCATTCCTGTAGTGGTAGTCGCCGTCGGCCATGAGGTCGAGCCACTGCAGCTCGCCGGCAATATAGGTGTCGAACTGGGGATTGGGCGAGGCCTGCATGGACGTGATATAGATGTGTAAGACACGGGCGTTGGCCTTCATGCGCTCAGTACCGTCCAGCCGTTTGGCCTCATTGATGTCGGTGAGGGCCTGTCGGCGGTTGCCATACATATACTCCAGCCAAGCCTTCGCGCTCATCCACAGACAGGGCACATCGGTCTTGCCGTCATGCACAGCTTGTGCACACAGCTGAATCATCTGCTGGGCCTCCTGGCGCTGGATGTTACGGATGAAGAGCTTGCCGTCCAAGCCGCCGGCCTGCGGATTGTCCACGTCGGTGGCCTCCTGAGCATTGTTCACGAAGTCCTGCAACAAGAAGGGCAACACGGCCGACTTGGGGTCACGCACATACTCCTGGCGGATGGCCTGGAAGGAGCGCTTTTTATAATATTGTGTCATCAGACTCTTCCAGTCACCTTGTTGTGCAAAGATCTGTCCGGCACGATCGGGCCGTCCTGTCTTCAGGAGAGCGCCGGCATAGATGTTCTGCATCATGTCCTTATAGACCGTCTCGATATACTGGCTGGCGGTCTGCTCCCAGAAGGTGACGTTCTCGCCGTGGCGTCCCAGCATCATGTTACAGCGCATGAAGAGCAGGGCATGCTGGCTACGCAGACGCGTACCTAACTTACTCTGCGCATATGTACGCAGGCGTGCAAGGGTTCGATTGCGCTGCGCTATCTCATCCTGCGTGGGGTAGTCCCATGCCCACTGCTCACGTTCTTTCGAGCGCACACACTCCAGATATTCCTTCAGGCTCTCCGCATAGCTGACCATCAACTGGTCGCCTTTCTGTCGGGCGAACTTGATGATTTCCTCAGCGTCGAAATAGTAGGTATTGTCGTCGGTCTGACCGAGATAGACCTTCCAGTTCTTTCGCGAGATGTCGTCCACACGCTGGCTGAACTCGCTGCTGTTATACACGCTAAAAAGATAATAGTTGTGTGTCTCTATCCACATGCAGGCCAGTGAGGGCGCTGCCGTAAGGAGCAAAAGACTAATGATGACGGTAAATCGCTTCATAGGTTTGTTTGTCATATCTGTTAATATTTTCTTCGTCCAAGTGATAGGTGATGATGGCGCGGCTGAGCTCAGGGCGCTTCCGCTCCACCAATGTCTTGACATTGAGGATGACATCCTTGTCGACGGTGTGCTCGATGCGCACGCCTTCCACCTGTCGCTGCCAGCGGTAGACAGGATAGGCGGCGGCCAAGGGCAGCGGATAATCGGCAAGATACTGTGCATAGGGCTGCACGTCGCGCTCGTCGAGGATGGGGTTGCGCTCCTGAAAACGCCGTGGGTCGCCCGTGTTGTAAAGCATCAGCACGCCGTAGTCCACAGGCGGTGCCTCCATCTGCAGCTGGTGCAGGCGGATGGTGGCTGAGAGGGTTGAGAGTTGAGGGTTGAGGGTTGAGAGTTGAGGGGTGAGAGTTGAGTGATTTTTGTTGAGTTCTTCCTTGACTTCCTGCAGAAATTCGTAGAAGACAGGACGGCTGTGGGAGGTATAGTCGCAGTCAATCTGGATTTCACGCACACCACGGATGCCGTTGGTTTCGTTCATCTGAAGGATGCGGCGCACGACAAGCATGGCCAGACTGTCGTGCCGTTCATGCATACAGTCCTCAGTGATGTAGACCGTAGGCACTATCTCCACACTAGCAGGAAGGGTGTCATTAAAAGCCAGCGTGGCATTGGGCCTTGGAACGGCCTGGGCCTCGTCCATCACCACATCGAAATAACGGCAATAGACCTTGCGGATATGATGGTCTGAGAGGAACTGTCGCTCCGCGTCGTTCAGCCGCAATTCCGTACGCCAGTAATACACGGCGTTTAGCTCATCCATAGACGACGGCTGGCTGGCACACGACGTCAACAGCCACACCAGCACCACCAACGGTGTCAGCAGCCTTGTCTCATATTTCTGTTGCAATAATGGCACTTTCCCTGAATGGCTGTAAGCGTTCTGCTTAAGAAAATGGTTTGAGAGTGCAAAAATACAAATAATTTTCCAATTACCTCATGGACATCACTTTCATCTGCATACATTATGTTAAATAAATTTAACGCCGTATGACAAAGTCAAATCAAAGTGACTAAACTTCAAAGAAATGACTACCTTTGCAGCGTAATTGGCAGATTATGCCCGTTTCAAAATGAAGAGAAGAAAAAGACAGGCCGGCCGCCACCTTGGCATGCAGGCCATATCATTGTGCATTAGCACCACGATGGTGCTTACACTGTTGGGCATCGTGGTGGCCATCGTGCTTACTACGCGGAATCTCTCTACCTACGTCAGGGAGAACATGTCGATGAACATCGTGCTTGGCGACACGGTCAGCGTCAGCGATGGGCAGCGGTTAGCCTCAAGCCTGCAACAGCGGCCTTATGCCCATCAGGTGTACTATGTCAGCGCTGACGAGGCACTGGCCATTATGACCGAAGAGCTGGGTGCCGACCCCGTGGAGTTTGCCGGCGTCAATCCCTTCCAGGCCGAGATTAAGATACAGCTGAACGCCAACTATGCCAACTCTGACTCGCTGGCACGACTGGCGAGGGCCCTGAAGACCGACTCACTCGTCACCGACGTGTACTACGCGCAGGATGAGATAGACGCCGCCGACCACAAGCTGAACTACGTCAACCTGGTGCTACTGGTGCTGTCGGCATTGCTCATCTTTATCTGCTACACCCTTATCAGCAACTCTGTGCAGCTGGGCGTCTATGCCCGTCGCTTCACCATCCACACCATGAAACTGGTGGGAGCCCGCTGGTCGTTTATCCGCCGGCCTTTCCTCGTGCGTAGCATCGTCATCGGCCTCATCTCGTCGCTGCTGGCCAGCATCGTGCTGGTGGTGATTGGATATTCCCTCTACCGCTATCAGAACAGCCTTGCCCAGCTCATCACGTGGAGCGACGTGGTCATCACCATCGCCGCCGTCTTCGTCTTCGGCTTCGCCATCATGCTGTTCTGCACATGGCTGTCGGTGAACAAGTTCCTGCGCATGACGGCTGGGGAGCTGTACAAAAATTAAGAGTTGAGAGTTAAGAGTTGAGAGTTGAGAGTTAAGAGTTGAGAGTTGAGAGTTAAGAGTTATCGGCTTTGCCGAGTAAGAAGTAAGAATATAGAATTATTTACGATATGGACAAGAAAGATTTTGCTTTTGGCAGGATGAACTTCATCCTCCTCGGCGTGGGGATGCTCGTTGTCATCATCGGCTTTATACTGATGGGTGGCGACTCGACGACACCCGACGCCTACAACCCCGACATCTTCAGCGCACGCCGCATCAAGATTGCACCCGTGGTGTGCTTCCTCGGCTTCGTTTCGATGATCTACGCTGTGGTGCACAATCCCGATAAAGGATTCCCTTGGCAGAAACACAAAGACGCTAAACTCGAAAAGGAATAAACGATGGATTGGTTACAAGCCCTTATCATGGGCATCATACAGGGTCTGACTGAGTATCTGCCCGTCAGCAGCAGCGGACACCTGGAGCTGGGCAACGCCATTCTCGGCGTGAAGATGGAGGAGAATCTCACCTTCGACGTGATGCTCCACGTAGCCACGGTGTTGTCTACGCTCGTCATCTTGTGGAAAGAGATTGACTGGATTCTGAAGGGTCTTTTCAAATGCAAGATGAATGAGGAGACGAAATACGTCATCAACATCATCATCTCGATGATTCCGGTGGCCGTTGTCGGTTTCCTGTTCAAAGACCAGATCGAGGCGTTCTTCACAGGCAACATCCTCTTGGTGGGCTGCTGTCTGATGGTGACTGCTGCCCTGCTCATCTTTACCTATTACGCACGTCCGCGCAAAAAAGAGCACCTCAGTCCCGTCGACGCCTTCATCATGGGCATCGCACAGGCCGTCGCCGTACTGCCGGGCATCTCCCGCTCGGGCAGCACCATCGCTACGGGTCTGCTGCTGGGCAACAAGAAAGAGCGACTGGCACAGTTCTCGTTCCTGATGGTCATCCCGCCCATCCTGGGCCAGGCACTGCTCAGCGTGAAGGACTTCATCACGGGTGAAGAGACCTTCGGCGGCGTCGGTGCCGTGCCGATGGCTGTTGGCTTCCTTGCCGCTTTCATCAGCGGCTGCTTCGCCTGCAAATGGATGATTAACATCGTAAAGAAAGGCAAACTGGTCTACTTCGGCATCTACTGCGCCATCATAGGCACCATCGCCATCATCTACAGCTTATTCTAGTATCACTAGTAAGACTGGTATATGAATTTCCAGGAAGGAGAAATCATCGGCATCAACAAGCCCTACGGCATGTCGTCATTCGGGGCACTGGCGTATGTGCGCACCCGTTTGTCGAAGGCACTCCATGTGAAGCGCCTGAAGACAGGTCATGCCGGCACGCTCGACCCCTTGGCCACGGGCGTATTGATTCTCTGTACCGGGAAGGCCACAAAACGCATCGAGCAGCTGCAGCAGGCCACAAAGGAATATACGGCCACCCTGCAGCTGGGTGCTACTACCGCCAGCTATGACCGCGAGCACACAGTAAATATGACCTACCCCACCCGCCACATCACCCGCGAGCTGATAGAGCAGGTGCTCACCCGTTTCGTTGGCGAGATTCAGCAGGTGCCGCCCGTCTACAGCGCATGCAACATCGGTGGCGACCGCGCCTATAAGCTGGCACGCCGCGGCGACGACGTGCAGCTGGCGGCCAAGACCATCCGCATCGACGAGATAGAGCTCCTCTCCTTCGACCCGCAGACGATGCAGATGAGCATCCGCGTGGTATGTGGCAAGGGCACCTACATCCGCGCCCTGGCCCGCGACATCGGCGAGGCCCTGGGCTCCGGCGCCTTCCTCACCGCCCTCTGCCGCACCCGCGTCGGCGACCTGAGGATAGAGCAATGCCTCACCTTCGACGAGTTCCCTCATTGGCTGGATAGTTTAGACATAAGAACAAGTTGTTTAGACATAAAGACATAAGAACAAAAAATATGAAACTATCGCAATTCAGATTCAAGCTGCCCGACGAGCAGATCGCCCTCTACCCGCCGCACCGTGTCTTCAACAACGAGGACGGCACCGTGGAGCGCATCTATCAGCGCGACCGTTGTCGCCTCATGGTGGTTCACCGCAAGAGCCAGGCCATCGACCTCTGGCAGAAGGATGCCAAAGGCAATGACACCACCGAGCCCATCGTGTTCCGCGACATCGTGAACTATTTCCACGAGGGCGACACCTTCATCTTCAACGACACCAAGGTCTTTCCTGCACGTCTCTTCGGCACGAAGGAGAAGACCGACGCACAGATAGAGGTGTTTCTGTTGCGCGAACTGAACGAGGAGCTGCGCCTGTGGGACGTGCTGGTGGAGCCGGCACGCAAGATCCGCATCGGCAACAAGCTCTTCTTCGACGGCGAAGGCCCCATGGTGGCCGAGGTCATCGACAACACCACCAGCCGCGGTCGCACCCTGCGCTTCCTCTACGACTGTCCGCACGACGAGTTCAAGCGCGAGCTCTTCTCCCTGGGCACGGCACCGCTGCCCCGATACATCGTGGAACGCCGTCCTGCCGATGCCGACGACACGGAGAATTTCCAGACCATCTTCGCCGCCAACGAGGGAGCCGTCACGGCACCGTCCACAGGCCTGCACTTCAGCCGTGAGCTGCTGAAGATCATGGAGATACGCGGCCTGAACAAAGCCTTCATCACCCTGCACTGCTCGCTGGGCGCCTTCGATGCCATCGAGGTGGAAGACCTCACGAAGCACAAGATGAACAGCGAACAGATGATCATCGGCCACGAGGCTTGCAAGATTGTCAACCAGTCCAAGCTCGACGGCAACAAGGTATGCGTGGTGGGAGCCAGCACGGCACGTGCCACAGAGAGCGCCGTCGGCACCGACGGTCTGCTGAAGGAATACGACGGCTGGACCAACCGCTTCATCTTCCCGCCTTACGAGTTCGGCCTGGCCGACGCCATGGTCGTCAACTTCTACCATCCCGAGTCGACGATGATGATGAGCACAGCCGCCTTCGCCGGCTACGACCTCTGCATCAAGGCCTACGAGCTGGCACTCAAGAACGACTTCAAGTTCGGCTGCTACGGCGACGCCATGCTCATCCTCGACGATTGACCATTGAATCCTGAAACTTGAAACCTGAAACCCTACACACAGTGTATCTTGGCTTGGGGTCAAACCTGGGTGACAGGGAGGCCAACATCAGCCGTGCGATAGCACTCATAGCAGAGCAGGCAGGCACCCTTGTGCGCCAGTCTGCTCTCTTCTATTCCGAGCCCTGGGGCTTCGAGTCAGAGAATGCCTTTGTCAATGCCGTCGTCTGCATCCACACCACTTTGACGCCGCACCGCCTGCTGCGCACCACCCAGCGCATCGAGCGCCAGATGGGCAAGGACAGCCGTCATGCCACCCAGCGCACAGCAGGCCAGGCCGACGTCTATCACGACCGTCCCATCGACATCGACATCCTGCTCTACGACGACATCACCCTCCACACACCCACGCTCACCATTCCCCACCCGCACATGAACGAGCGACCCTTCGTCACCGTTCCTTTGCAGGAAATCCTCAAGGATTAGGACGAAAAAATGCCTCTCAGCTTTCGTTGAGAGGCGCTTTTCTTTATGCCTCATATGCCTCAGTGGCTGGTGTAGAAGTCGGTGATGCGGATGAGGGCGCGAGAGCAGACGGGGCAGAAATGCTCCACCTCGTTGATCTTCATGCGGCACTCCTGCGCCGGGCGGTAGACGCCGTGCGACTGGTAGCCGCCGCCTTCGAAGACGCCGACGCGCTGGGTGGCGGCATTGAGTAGCTGCCGCTCTTTCTCCGTGTGGATATTGCGGAAATAGGGGACGTCCTTCGACGGCGGCGTGGGTATGGCGGTGCCCTTCGGCAGCATGTCGGCCCACTTGCTCTGGAAGTCGACCAGCGTGGTGAGGTTGGGCTCCCACGGCTCTGTGTCGGCAGGATACATCGTCTCGTACTGGTCGTCGTAGAAATACTCGTCGCCCAAGCCGCCAAAGGCGTGGCCGAACTCATGGACGAGCACCTGCTGGAAGGTGAAGTGGTCGCTGGTGCTGACGGTGAGCTGGTTGTAGATGCCGCCTCCGCCGTAGGTGTCGCTGTTCACCAGGACGATGATATGCTCGAAGGGCACGCCCGACAGGAGGTCGTAGAGGCGGTGGATGTCCTGCGTCATCAGATAGCGGTCGGTATAGAAGGTGTCGTAGTGGGTGCCTGCCGGGGTGCTGCTCCATCGGCCTTCATGGGGCACCGAGGGGCCGCTCTGCAGCGACTCTGCCGCGACGGCGACGATGTTGAAGCGGCTCTTGAGCGTCGTGAACGGCTCATGTGCGAAGAGGGCGTCGGCCACGCGCTGGCAGTCGCGGTAGAACTTGCCCATCTGTTCGCGGGTGTAGCCCTCGGCCACGATGGCCAGGTCGATGCATCCGGCGATGTCGGGCTGTTCGCCAGTGCCTCCCTTCCAGATATAGTCGTAGGGGATGCCGTTCTGGGCGATGGGACGGATGAGGATGTCGGCAGGGTCGACGGTATGTGTGAGGGTGGCCACCGTCTTGCCGTGGAAGTCGGTGAGCGTGACGGTGATGTCGACGGCTTTCCTCGGCATGGGCACGTTATAGCTCGTCTGGAATGCCTTTTTCACTCGGGTGGCCTCCTCGGTGGCCTGCCATTCCTGGAAGAGGGTGGAGAAGGTGTGGACGAAGAGTAGGCTGTCGGTGTTGTGGTCGCGCATGCTGATCTGCCCATTGCCGCGCAGGGGCATATCGGTGAGCCGTGCCCGTCGGCCTGCCCATTGCGGCGTAGTGTAGGCCTGTTCGAAGAAGATGTCCTGCGTGTTGTTGGTGCCTGCGAAGACATAGTCGAGGCGCAGGTTGCGTCCGTCGAAGACCTCATCGAAGGTCTGTGCTGCAGCAGGAAGATGGAAGGCCAGCAGGGCCGTCAGCAGCACGATACAGTTGAAGAAATGTTTTCCGTTCATGTTTCCTTTCTTTTCAATCCACAAATGTACACATTTTTCTTTATTTCCACAAAAGACGAAAAGAAAAATGAAGATTTTTGCGATATATTTGGCTAAATAGGCGAAAAGTTGTATTTTTGCAACGAGAAACTGAAAACGAAGAATTACTAATTATCATCAAAAAAAACATGAAGAGATTGAACACAATTGCAGCATTAGCCATGATGATCATTGGCTTGACAACAGGACTGGCAGCCTGCGGAGGCGACGACGACGAGGATGACCCCGTAACGCCGAAGGTCACCATCAGCCTGCGCTCGTGCAGCATCACGGAGGGTGCCGAGTACAACGCACCTGACCTGACAGAGGTCACCTTGTCTTATAATAATGTGGTGGCGGTCAGCCCGTCGGCCAACATCACGCTGAACGGCACGAAGTGTGCGGCGCAGTCGGCTACCACTACGGCCATGAATGTCATCGTCACCCTGCCTGCCCTGGAAGAGGGGAAGAGCTATACGCTCGACATCCCCGCCGGCAGCATCGTCAGCAAGACCGACGCCACGGTATCGGCACCCGCCTACAAGGTGTCTTTCACCACGAAGGCCGCTCCGCAGCCCATCGACAACGACGCCACGGCCCTGACGAAGAAGCTGGGCTGGGGCTGGAACCTGGGCAACCACTTCGACACCAGCAGCGGCGAGGACGGCAAGCCCAACCAATATGGATACTGGGACAATGCCACGCCTACGCAGACGCTCTACACCAACCTGAAGAAGGCCGGCGCCAGCACCGTGCGCATCTGCGTGACCTGGGGCAACTACCAGACGGCCGATCCCTGGACCATCGACGCCAATTATATGGCTGAGGTGAAGCAGAATGTGGACTGGGCCGAGCAGGCCGGGCTGAACGTCATCCTGAACATGCACCACGACGAATACTGGCAGGACATCAAGAGCGCCGCCTCGAACAATATCATCAACGACCAGGTGAAGGACCGCATCGCCAAGACGTGGACGCAGATAGCCGAGGCATTCAAGGACAAGGGCGACTTCCTCTTCTTCGAGTCGTTCAACGAGGTGCAGGACGGCCAGTGGGGCTGGGGTGCCAACCGTACCGACGGCGGCAAGCAGTATAACACGCTGAACGAGTGGAACCAGACGGCCGTCGATGCCATCCGTGCCACAGGCGGCAACAATGCCACTCGCTGGATTGGCGTGCCCGGCTATGCCTCGAGCCCGACCTTCGTGCTTCAGAGCAGCTTCAAACTGCCCGACGACCCCGCCAACCACATCATGGTGAGCGTGCACTTCTACGACCCCAGCAACTTCACCCTGACACCTGAGAATACCGATGGCAAGACGGAGTGGGGCCACACCGCCGCTGCCGGCAAATACGTGGAGGGCAGCAACGAGGATCATGTCGTGGAGACCTTCCAGAAGCTGCAGGAGAAGTTCATCGCCAACAACATCCCCGTCTACATCGGCGAATATGGCTGCGTGATGCAAAAAACCGACCGCTCGAACCTCTTCCGCAACTACTATCTGGAGTACGTCTGCCGTGCAGCCCACACCTACAACCTACCCCTCTGCATATGGGACAACAACTCAACAGGTGGCGGCAACGAGCACCACGGCTACTTCAACCACAAGGACGGCACCTACCTGAACAACCTGGAGTCACTTGTAAAGACCATGATCAAGGCCGCCACGAGCGACGACACCAGCTACACGCTGGAGAGCATCTATAACAAGGCTCCATGATATTCTTGCGGCCCTACGGTAGCAAGCGCCCCTCTGGGTCGAGCGGACCATTTACCGTTAACAAAGAAAGCGCCCGTCGGAAATTCCGACGGGCGTCTCTATTTTAGAACAGGCTCTGCTCACCGTCGTCGATATGGGTGACGCGGTCGTTGAGCTCGGCCAGCTTGCCGGAGTTCCAGCGGTCGGTAGTGCCCACGAGATAGCCCGTGATACGCTGCAGGCGGTCGATGTTCTTTGAACCACAACGGGGACACTCCTTCAGGTTGGGCGCAGCGTTCTCGTAGCCGCAGTCCATGCAGCGGTTGCGGTTGTGGTTCACGGAGCCATAGCCCATGTTCAGGCGGTCCATCATGTCAACAACCGACATAATCACCTGCGGGTTGTGAGTGGCATCGCCGTCAATCTCGACGTAGAAGATATGACCACCGCGAGTCAGGTCGTGATAGGGTGCCTCCACCTCGGCCTTGTGGCGAGCCGAGCACTTGTAGTAGACGGGCACGTGGTTGGAGTTGGTGTAGTAGTCGCGGTCGGTC